>CAZAIO010000121.1:0-7602 GCA_964485235.1 uncultured Dehalococcoidales bacterium | reverse complement strand
AGTCCAACGGAATTCAACATTCCCATAGGAGTTTCGACAATACGGGGCTGAGAATTACCTTCGCGCGGCTCCACAGTGGTGCCCTTGCATACCAGAGCGCCGAGCTTCTGTACGCCATCCATGGCATGTTCCACACCGTAGCCGCACGTACCGGATGCAGTCAATACGGGATTATCCAGCAAAAGGCCGCGGGCATTCGATGGAGCCAGTTGTACGGACAGGTCCATAATGCTCAGGCCTGCTCTCCACCGGAAGCCCGTTGTCTGGCTACCGATTCCAGTTTTCCCGACATCGTGAGCTTCTTGTCGCGGCGGTCATCGATCTTCAACGTGGTAACAACACGGGATGCACCGAGTTTGAACGGGACCTCATGCACCTGGCGTACCGCATCGAGCACATTGTCCAGTTGTCCTTCGATAATAGTCCCCATCGGTGTAAGCTGGCAGGATATATCCTTTCTGCCTTCGAGAAGCTCGCAACAGGCTGCGACATACCGGCTCACGCCCGGCGACCCTGTACCGAGCGGCACAACGGAAATTTCAGCAACGACACTGGTTTTATTTGTAGCGTTCATTTTCCCTTGATTTCAATTCAGTAATGCCCATAGTATACCCAAGCCACACATGAAAAAAAAGAGTGTATTCATCAGATAAGGAAAATTATCATACGAATATATAACTAATATTAAATATCATTAGTCCACTATAAAGGAAAAATATGCTACAATTTTGCTAGAGCGCAAATATGGTAAAGGTTGAACAGGACGTCGATTACTATATCCGGTTGATGCAGGAAAGGGATATACCCCAGGTACTGGAAATCGACCGTGAAGCGTTTCCCACACAATGGCCGAGACCATCTTATAATTCCTTTAAACAGGAATTACGTAACCGGCTCGCCCGCTATATCGTGGTGTGCAGACCAAATGCACTTACCGGGTTTCCGGAGAGAGAGTCCGGACCATCGACCTTCTGGGAAAAGCTGCGCCATCCGAAAAATATGTTCTTTTCAAGGAACTCAGCCCCGCCTGCCAATCCGCCTCCATACAGGGAACATATTATCGGCGCTGCCGGATTCTGGCTTATGGTAGGAGAAGTACATTTGACCACTATTGCGGTAAGAGAATCATTTCAGCAGCAGGGCATAGGTTCGCTCTTGCTCATTGCAGTGATAGATATGGCTAAGCAGATGAATGCCCATATGGTCACGCTGGAAGTTCGAATCTCTAATATCACAGCCCAATCTCTCTACGCCAGATACGGCTTTAATCAGACTGGAGTACGCAAGCGTTATTATTCCGATAACGGAGAAGATGCTTATATCATGAGCACCGATACGCTCTCCACAGATTCATTCAAAACATATTATCAGGAAATCAAACAGGGCCATGAACAGAGATGGCAGCAACTACAACTTGTGAACAAGATATGGGAGGACAAAAGTGAGTGAAATGAAAAGCGCCTGGGAAAAAGCTATGGAAAAAGCCGATAAACTGGGCAAGCTATCTGCCGAAGAACTTCAACAATTGGAATACAGACCGACCGGGAACAAGATCGCCGCCCTTTATCTCCAGGAAGAAAAATACGACCTTGATGCGGAGATAACAAAACTGAAAGGGAGCGGTGGAAGAAAATATATAATCAATGGTATTCAGGAGATACTGATACGTAACATCGCTTTACCGCATAATGAGCAGTCCATAAAAACATTGAACAGGGCACTCGAAGGAATGCGGTTGATCAAAGAAAATAAAAAACAGTTCCAGGAAATTTACGATCGTATCAATAATCTGGTGAATTATTATCAGCAGGCACGACAGCAGGCATTTACACAGTTCAAGAGCACATTTGAATCGAGGATCCAGGAAATGAGTATGGCGCTTCAGCAACAGGCAGGCATGAACCAGCAAAATCTTGAAGCTGAACTGCAAAGACAATTTCAGGCTGAATGGCACAGGGCAAGCAGCCAACTGGACAGCCAATATGAAAAAACACTTGAGGAGCAAAAACAGCTACTGGCCAAAATGGTTTAATGAGAGCAGCTTACCTTACCTTCGATTTTCTTTCTATGATGCGATTTATTCGATGTATTCTCATTTTGTACCTTATGTCGTGTATGCAAGGCCGGCCCCCTGTGCTGTAGATGGAGGTCTATTATATGGGTAACAGGTACAGATTAACGGATATACTGATAATAGTATGTATGCTTATAGTGTTTTGCAGCCTCTCGGCTTATCTCAGCTACAAGACGGGAATAAAACAGGGCTATGAAACCGGTTACACCACAGGGCATATAGAAAAGTATAACGAAGGATATGACAAGGGGAAAGAGACAGGATATACGGAGGGTTACAACGCAGGGTTCGAATCTGGACTGGAAAAACCTCGCGGCTTCAATTTGATAAATCCGACATACCGGGAAATGAAAGAGTTTCTTGCCACGGACACGACAGATTCCCGGGAATTTATCGATGACGAGTTCACCTGTACCGATTTTTCTGCCGAGGTGAATAACAACGCCGAAGCGATCGGATTTCGCTGCGCAATTGTATATATTAATTACCCTGAAGCAGGTCATACAATTGTAGCCTTCGATACAGTAGATGAAGGTATCATATTCATTGAACCTCAATATGACGATGAGGTAGTGCTGGAAGAGGGAAAGAGTTACTCAAAAATCAATAAATACTCTCCTCCTGGGCAGGATGATACAATTTTGAGATACGTTATTATCTGGTAATCCTCGATACTTACTTAAACACCATAGTAAGAAATAATCCGGTACGCTATCCGGGAAATTCTCCGTTCGGTTTAATTTTTTACCCCACAGGGCATTATATTTAAAACAGTATTCCTGTTTTGTTCTATTGCGCCGGTAAGAGAATATATGTTATAAATACACGTCATTTAAAATAAAATTATCATTTTCGAATAAAATCGGACGGCGACGGTGATAGCTTTATGCAAATATGCAAAATAATCACCTTACCCCGGATAACCAAAAACGCATAAGGAGACAAGTGTAACAATGAATGACTGGGTTGTGATCGCTTTACTCATCATCGTCTTATTGTTGGCTATGTTTGTCGTGCCTCAAATGATGATAAGACGTGCGATAAAGCAGGTAATTCGTATTTTCAGAAAAAACAATGCACTCGGGTCCAGGAATGCCATGTCCGCTGAGGAACTTGGATTACAACAAAAAGGCATGTTCGAACGTATGATGAGACCGCGAGACTATAAACCGCGCGCACTGCAATTCCTGATGCAACATGAAATAGTACAGATGACAGAAGACGGAAAGCTATATTTACTGGAAGATAAACTGGACGCTACTTCGCTGCGCAATCTTCAATGACAACCGGTTCTGCCTTCTTCGGCTCAGATCAATCGATTTTACCCCATAAGCGGACCTCATCGGTCTGGGGCTCGACGGTATACACTATTATAGAATCGCCCAGTGCAACATGGGCTACATTCTTCAAATGGTTTTCTTCAGCAAAAGGAAATATCTGATATCCCCTGTTTATGGCATGTTGCGAAAGCATAAATGCAAAATCATCACAATCAAAGTCCCTGCTATAAACACATGCGTCAGTATGGTCTTCTTTGAGAAATTCCTGTAATTCGGCAAAATTGATGAACGGCCGCAAACATACTACCGTACCGTCTGACAGTGTCTTTCCCAATTCTACCTCGGGAGTCTTTGAAAGACTATTACCGGTCACAGCACTAGCAGACGATTGCGGTTCAGTATAATTGCCTTCAGTCAGCCAGAGACATGCTGATTCGAAATCCATATCCGTCTCATGAGTATTGGATTTTCCGGCTGCATACTTGCTGCCGAACAGGACAACACCCGTAAAAACAACGACGAATAGAATGAGTCCGACCAGACATACGGACACTGCGGAAAATACAACTCCGGATGTTTTCCGGCAGCGTCCGCAAAAATATTCACCGTCGCGTAGATGCCAGCACTTCTCGCAAACATGCGCTCCGCATCGTGAACAAACAGTAACAGCCGTGTGTTCCTTGTGATTACAGTTCTTTGTTTTGTTCATCGTCTTCTGTCAACCGGTTAAAGATATAATCTGCTGTAAATAAAAAAACCGACCTTTTTCAGGTCGGTTTCACTATTGACTCCCCTCTGCCCAAGTGACCAAATACAGGCAGAAGTTCTTTGCCCCCCTGTGAATTAACTTTGATTCTGTTTCGGCTATATGGTCTAACCTGTTTCCGAAAGTATCTCTACTATATAACGGATAGAAAAAATATACAAGATAAAATGCAAATAAAAGTAAAAAACAGATAGTAGCAGATTGGTTGGAGTGTCGATGAAAGGTGGTACCCCCAAGGGAATTCGAATCCCTGTCGCCAGCTTGAAAGGCTGGTGTCCTAGGCCTCTAGACGATGGGGGCACGCTTTACGGATATACTGGCAGGGCCTCAAGTCCTGTCGTTTCAGGCCAGCCCATCATTATATTCATATTTTGAATAGCTTGTCCAGCAGCACCCTTGACCAGATTATCGATAGCGCTGATAATTATAATCCTGCCCGAATCATTGTCAAAATATGGGTGAATAAGACAGAGATTGCTTCCCCATGTGTGTTTTGTCCCGGGCGGACTGCTTACTACACGTACAAAAGGCTCATCCTTATAAAAGTCGCGGTACAATTCCATTAACTCCCCGCCACCACTTTTTAATGCGCCGTCTTTTACCTGTGCATAACAGGTACTTAATATTCCGCGCGTCATCGGTATCAGGTGCGGTAAAAATGTAACCGAGAGGTCAAGGCCGGCATTCAGCCCGTGCAGTTCCTGAACGATCTCGGGAAAATGGCGGTGCCCCTTCAGGGCATATGCGCTTACACTGTCGACCGCCTCGCAAAAATGCGTCGTCAGGTTTAAAGACCTTCCGGCACCGGAAACACCCGACTTGCTATCGATGATAATATCGGGATGTACAATCCCCGCTTTCACGGCAGGTCCTAATGCCAGCAGCGCGCCCGTCGGATAACAACCGGGATTGGCTACAAGAACAGCATTCGCAATATCAGAACGGTGAAATTCCGGAAGCCCGTATACAGCCTGCTGCAACAGGTCAGCCGCGGGATGGGTAAAATCATACCATTTCGGATAATCACCGGCATCTTTCAACCTGAAATCGGCGCTGATATCCACTATCTTCACGCCCTTTTTAAAAAGAGGCAGAATAACTTCCGCGCTCGCTTTATGCGGCATTGCAGAGAACGCCACATCGACATCCTTCACATCAGCATCGATGGACAGACGGATATCCGCTGCATGAGGAAAGACATCTGCTATCTTCTGTCCGGCAGCGCTCCTCCCGCTGACTGAACAGAGTTCCACCATGGGATGCCGGTAAAGCAACCTCGCCAGCTCTATACCGGCATAGCCGGTTACATTTATTATGCCTGCTTTTATCTTTGTCATATTTTCTCTCAATTATAGCGCACAAGTCACGGGACTGTAAGTCCTTTTAAATGGCATGTATCATTCAACAACATTGCCGACGGTATCCCGTCACGGATATGGAACAGGTTCACCGCCGAGACTTCCTGCCCTATTTGCCAGAAATGTGAATTGTCCAGAGCAATAAAATGCAAAATCAGCAATTTACACACCACATTATGCGACACAAAGGCGACGGTCTTCTCTTCGCAGCTATTGATTATTTCATCTACGGCAGAAGCTGCTCTCGCACGTACTTCCGAAAGGCTTTCTCCACCGGGAAAAGTAACTGTATCAGGTTTTTTCAGCCACCGGGAATACAACTCCCCATCTCTTGCCCTGGCTTCAGCAGGGGTAAGCCCCTGCCATTTGCCGAAGTCTATATCCGCAATGCCGGGGAGAGATTGCGCGGTAAGGTGAAGGCGGTCTGCCAGAATACCGGCAGTAGTCATTGTACGGCGAAGCGGACTACCGTAGATCGCCGAGATATCCCACCCGGCAATTCGTCCGGCAGTCGCTTCAGCCTGTTTTTTCCCGAGTTCATCCAGGTCTATATCTGCCCTGCCGCGAAACCTTTCAACACGGTTCCATTCCGTTCGACCGTGACGAATGATAAGGACCTGTATCAACAGCATGCTCCGGCGTTTTTATTGGCTTCCCGTATATAGTCCATAATTATCGGGTGACTATCATAGCCATACCCTGTCCGCCGCCGATGCACATGGTAACCAGCCCGGTGTTCAGGTTCTGCCTCTTCATTTCATGAAGAATGGTCACTACCAATCGTGCGCCCGTGCAACCGATAGGATGTCCCAGTGAAATACCGCTTCCCACAGGATTAGTGGTTTCCATATCCATACCCAGTTCTCTCACGCAGGCAATAGCCTGTGAAGCAAACGCCTCATTAAGCTCGGTTACATTTATGTCTTTCATTGTCATACCGGCTTTTGCCAGCGCCCTTTTCACAGCCGGTATAGGGCCAAGTCCCATATAAGCAGGATCGATGGCACCGGAAGCGTATGACTTGATAATGCCCATCGGTTCCAGTTGCAGTTCTTTTGCCTTCTGTACGGACATCAGGACAACTGCAGCCGCTGCGTCGTTAATACCGGAAGCGTTACCGGCGGTCACCGTACCATCCTTTTTAAACGCGGTTGGAAGTTTACCCATCTTCTCGATGCTGGTATCCATCGGCCGCTCATCGGTATCAAAAACAATGGGATCGCCTTTTTTCTGCGGCATGACGACCGGTACAATCTCATCCTTGAAGAAGCCGGCTTTTATAGCCGCTCTTGCCCGTTGATGGCTCAGCAGGCCCAGTTCGTCCTGCTCAAGCCTGGTAATACCATATTTTTCAGCAATATTTTCAGCAGTCATTCCCATATGATAACCATAGAATGTTTCGAATAGCCCGTCCATAACCATCAGGTCTGCGACTTCGCCAAATCCACTGATATCCATTCTGAATCCCCACCTTGCCCGGAGAAGTGCGTACGGTACGCTGCTCATGTTTTCCATACCGCCGGCAACTACTACATCGGCATCGCCCAGCATAATTGATTGAGCACCGAGCGCTATCGCTTTCAGACCCGATGCACATACCTTGTTAATAGTAAATGCATTGGTCTCCTTCGGCATACCGGCAAAAATCGTTGCCTGTCTCGCCGTATTCTGCCGCTGACCGGCCTGGAGCACGTTCCCCATGATTACCTCGTCCACCTGGACCTCTTTTAGAGAATCATCCCAGTCATAATATTTTTTCTCCAGGTCGATAAGGCCTGTACCTTTTAACGTTTCCGGTGCATAGTCCAGCAATTCCTTGCTCGATTTCGGACGCAGTCCGGCTTTTTTAAGAGAATCTTTTATAACCAGGGCACCAAGAGTTGTTAGTGGTACATCTTTTAGTGAAGCACCGAATGTACCGATCGGTGTACGGCTACCGCTCACTATTGCTACGTCTGTCATATTATCGCTCCTTTCGTTAATATGGTTTCACACTACCAAATATAAAGTCTCTGACCATGTAAACACAGTACGAACTACAATAACTTTTTTAACGTTTCCCCGATGGAAACATCGCTATCGGCAGGATAGGGAGTTATAGAAATTTTGTTTTGCTCCAGTGCC
>CAZAIO010000120.1:0-7663 GCA_964485235.1 uncultured Dehalococcoidales bacterium | reverse complement strand
TCACCGCCGGCGATTTCTCTCAGGCGGGTGACATATTTGTTATCGATGTCTTTCACAGATGAGATATTGGCGATATAGAGGACAGGTTTGAGAGAAACAAGGTTACATTCACGGACACTTTCAATCTCCTGGGCGTTCAAATCCTGTTTTCGTGCGGGAATACCCTGCTGAATGGCATCATATACTTTTTTACAGTTACCATGCTCCCGTATCGCATCTTTATCTCCGGAGCGAACCCGTTTTTCAAGTCGGATCATTTTATTAGCGATAGTGGTGCTGTCTGCGGCGAGCAGTTCGAGATCTACCGTTTCTGTGTCTCGAAGAGGATCGGCTTCTTCAAGAGAAACGTTTTCATCATTAAAGCAACGGACTACATGTAAAAGTGCTTCAACGTCCTTGATATAGCCAAGTAGTCTTGAACCGCGCCCGTCAGGCCGTGCACCGGAATTGAGACCGGGGATATCGACGATATCGAGAGTGGAGGGGACTATCTTCTGAGGATTGTACATAGCTGCCAGCCTGTCCAGGCGCTGGTCGGGCATATTGACGATTGCCCTGTTCATTTCAGAACTGCTGTAATTTGATGCGCCTGCGGCAGTAATTGCATTAAAGATAACGGTCTTTCCGCATGACGGAACGCCTATAAGTCCGCAGCTTAAACTCATATTTTCCTTCCTCTAACGTGCGCATGATAACCCCACTTATTTTGTCCGGTGAAAGATTCCCGAAGCCGGGGGTAGTCCCGGTTAAAGAGAACCTGAGTGTGAAGCTACCACATAGCAAGTATAAGTATATATGGATTGGTCGCTGCGGACAAATATGTTACGGCACACTACCGGAAACGGGTTAACGAGGGCAGCGTATTATTCCTGAAACATCATCATCGGGACTCATTTACGAGTCTCAACCGCCCGAAGCCGCTAATACATCGGTTTTATTCGATAAACTCCCTTAAAATAGCTTGTGGATAACTTTTTTTTAATGTAAAATATGTTTATTAGTACAAGTTTAGGTTATTACAAGCTTATAATGACCATCTCAGTTGAATCGAGCGCTGGATGACCGAAACTCTGGCTAAAAATTTTTAATAGGAGGTCATCCGGTGAGTTTTCAGGATAAGACCCTTACGTGCTCTGATTGTGGACAGAATTTCACATTCAGTGCGGAAGAACAGGAATTCTTCCAGTCCAAAGGTTACACCAATGAACCCAAACGATGCCTTTCCTGTCGCCAGGCAAGAAAAGCAGAGCGATTCGGTTCCGGTAACTTCGGTAACCGCCGCCAGATGTATCCTGCAGTATGCGCCGAGTGCGGAAAAGAAACAGAAGTTCCTTTCGAGCCTCGAGGTGACAAACCGGTCTACTGCAGCGATTGCTATCGCAAAGTTAGAGATAAATAATATTGGGTAACTATGAGGTATGCACGGGTAGGCGTGCCCGTGTATACCTTTATAATTTATCGACCACAACACCCCACTGAAAATCAAGCTCTATGAAGGTGGGTTCCTTTTTTCGTCGTACGGACGCTTTCAAAGGGTGATATACGATACCCCGATTCTGGAAATATGCGCTCTTTCGTGTGTTCTACCTGCCAATGTGCGTGGCATGGCACGGATAGATAGACCGGTAAACCGGTAGCCATAGAACAAAATTGAAAGGAGTCTGACAATGAAAATATACGTAGGAAACCTTTCGAACGATGTCACCGAGGACGATATCAGACAAGAATTTTCAGAATACGGTGAAGTTGAATCGGTAGCACTTATTACCGACAGATTTACCGGGCAGCCGAGAGGTTTCGGATTCATCGAGATGCCCCAGATTTCTGAAGGAAGAGCTGCAATTGCCGCCCTGAACGGAAAAAATGTTAAAGACCGGGAGATTGTAGTGAATACAGCCCGGACTCATACGGATAATCGTCATAATAGTACGTTCGGGAAAAGAAAAGGCGGCAACAGCGATTTCGGCAGGCGAAAAGGAAAAAGATACTGAATCAGTCTACGTTTTTAAACAGTCGTTATTTATAATTGAGCCCGCCGGTTTCAGGAAAAATACGGGATTTATACTCTCAGCCTGATCGTCCGGCCGTTTGCCTCATACAGATATTATTGAAATTCCACCGCATACACACACTCTCCATTTCTGAAGCGGTCATTGAATAAGACCGTTATCTTCCATTTATAAAAGTTATTTCAAATATGCATTTCTTATCGATGCATCTCTGTTATTGACGGTTGCTTGTATTCCGGCAACTTCGACACGGGACATGGAGATATTTGCCGGGACTTTCAGGTTATCGAAGGGCTTGACAGCTACTGTTATAACTGTTATAGTCTATATATAACAGTTATGGTCATTGATGATGTTGATTACTATAGATGAAAAAGACAGCAGGCCGCTTTATTTGCAGATTACCGGCCAGGTAAAAGAACAGGTACGCAAAGGCATCCTCCGTCCCGGCGACGAGTTGCCGTCCGTACGTGAGCTTGCTGAGAGCCTGGAAATAAATATGCATACGGTACGCAGTGCCTATCTCAAGCTGCGGGATCAGGGGATTATAACCATGAGACTGGGCAGGAAAGCGAGAATTGCCGTACCGGACAGGCAGGAAAATACACCGGAAATGGAAAAAGATATTACCTTTCGTTTGAACGAGATTATCACAGACGCGTTGCTCATGGGATATAAACCGGCGGACATTCGCAGCCTGGTTGAGCAACAGATAGAAGAAATAAGCAACGAACAATGATTTATTTTTCCGGAGGAAAAGGAAAATGAGAATAAAACTGGTACATCCACTATGGACGCATATACCGGCGTTAGCCGTGCTTGTGGTGCTCATCATTTTCATAGCGACAGCAGGTAGACTGCCTGCCGAGGCGCCGGTGCATTTCAACAGGGCAGGCGTGGCAGACAGTTACGGTTCGCCCTGGCTGGTATTTGCCTTTACGATAGGTCTTTCGGCAGGATACATTGTACTTTCGGCATTTCTCGATGAGTTGTGGGCGAGGCAGGAAAGCGCCAAGGCGTTCAACTGGCTTTCTCTGTTTGATGAAATAGTAGTGGGCTCAATGGCGGGAATAGAGCTCGCTTACCTGGCATTTCTTACAAGGGGTTCGGATATTTTTCGCTTTCCATGGTGGCAAACGGTCCTGATAGGGGGAATAGCGGTAGTGCTCGGAATAATAGTGGAAATGCTGCGTCCGTTCAGGGCTCAACCGGAACGTGTTATTGCCGGCGATATCGGTGCGCAGGGAAACGAACTGGCAAAACAGTTGAAAAACAACGTGCAATTCGTGTACTGGGACTCGCAGAACCCGTTCTACATTACTTTATTAAGTACGATAATCCCGCTTATTATGATCGGTGTCGCGTTTGTTACCTGGTATACGCAGCCTGTGGTGTCCGTTATCGTTTTTATCGCCGGCATTTTACTGATTCTCCCGTATGGAGGACAGCGGACAATGGTCACCCGGAAAGAGGTTATCGTGCGTTTCGGTATAGCCGGATTTAAAATTCTCCGGTTAAATATTCCGGACATTAACACGGTGGAACTGCACGACTTTTCGCCGCTAAAGGACTTCGGGGGTTACGGCATTCGTTTTAATGGTGAAATGAAGGCATATTACCAGCGCGGGACACGCGGGGTAAAGCTCACTGTAAATAACGGGAAAAAGTACCTGATCGGTTCTGACCGCCCGGAAAATCTGTATGCCGTTGTTAAAGCATCGACCGAAATGAAATAAACGCCGGATTCTTCCTGAGGTATCTACGGCAATAGCAGCCGGTAAGAAAAATTTCCGGGGCGGAATTCGGGCCCGAATTGAAAGAATGTCCTTAGCCGGTCCCGCTGTTCGTCATGTAGTCCCGGTTATTGCACAGATAGTAGTGGTAATTCAAAGACACAAACAGTATAATCCCATGTAGACTGTATACATTGTATCTTATCAAGAATTCCGGTATCTGTAAGAGAACGCGAACCGGCATTTATGTTCACCAACTGCCTTCAGGTGAACATTCGGGGTTATCATTTGACAGGTTGACCGGCCGTTATGTGTTTTGAATAGCGAGCGAAGCATTGACTGATAAAAAGATTTTCTATGGTTGGTGGGTACTTGTCGGCTGTTTTTTCTTTGCGCTCTACGTGGGCGGCGTCATCGTCTACGGCTTTACTGCTATATTCGAACCGATTGCCAATGAATTCGGTTGGAGTTATGCCCAGATCTCATTTGCCGCATCGCTTCGCGGATTGGAAATGAGCATACTCGCTCCGATCCTGGGGTTCGTGGTGGACCGTTTCGGGCCAAGGAAGCTCCTGTTTGGCGGCGCTATCATTACCGGTATCGGTATGCTGCTGCTGAGTAGAATGAACTCTTTGGTAATGTACTATGTCGCATTTATCATAATTGCAATTGGAATGAGTCCCAGCAGTGGTACAGTGATGCTTGCGGCAGTAGGCAACTGGTTCCGGAAAAAAATTGCGCTGGTTACCGGCATTGCGGCGAGCGGTTTTGCTCTTGGCGGAGTTCTTGTTCCGGTTATGAGCAACTATATCACCGTATACGGGTGGAGGGATGTCATCCTCGGTATAGCTATCGGCATGTGGGTTATCGGAATTCCCCTTTCGCTCCTTGTACGTCACAAACCTGAACAATATGGTTATACGATGGATGGGGAAGTGGATAATTCTTACGATGTTAAAGGCGGTACTGCTGTGAAAGCGGTGGATGACGTGGAGATATCGTTTAAAACTATCATGCGCAGCAGTATTTTCTGGCGTATTGCGATAGTATTTTTCTTGCAGTACATGGCTATCAATTCGGTGATAGCGCATTGTATGCCCTATCTGAGCAGTGTCGGAATCGGGAGAGAGATATCCAGTCTGGCAGCAGGAGCTTTGCCGATTGTGAGCATTATAGGACGACTCGGCATTGGCTGGATCGGTGACAGATACGATAAAAAAACATTAACTATATATGGACTTGTGCTCACAGTGTTAGGACTACTGGTGTTTAACTTTGCAGGAGACGGTGCATGGTTGCTGGCGGTTTATCTCCTTCTGTTCGGTGTCGGATGGGGCGGTAATGTGACCATGCGTGCCGCTTTGTTGAGGGAGTATTTCGGAAGAAACAATTTCGGCACTATTTACGGTATGGCCTCCTGTGTGTCCATGCTGGGCACTTTGATCGGTGCTCCTCTCGCCGGATGGGTGTTTGATGAGTGGCACAGCTATACATATGCATGGCTCGGGTTTGTATTCTTTATCCTGATCGCCATTGTTATACTGACCTTAATTCCATCCGCAGAGAGAGCGCGGCAGGGCACATAGAGGATCAAACATAGTTGCCGTTTTTTCTTATCCTCTATTTGCAGGTAAAACGAGTGCTGTTCGATGATTGTCTTTAGCCGGTATTCTATTTCTGTAGATAGCAGCGGGCTTGAGTCCCGCACTCTACCCGCTGCCGGTTCACCTGATAATCCGCGGGAGGGAAGATTACTCCATGTAGACACGGACCTTTTTTTCGTCGTTCACTTCTATTTCAAGCTCGCTTAACGCATCGATCAACGGCTCGATATCGGCAGCCTTTATCTTGTTAAGGTCTATATCGATACCCTTCTCTTTCAGCGCAACATTTGCCTTTTCAACTGCATCCGAGGGAATGAGCGACGTTAATTTCATGCCGGCGCGGATGAGCGCGACCGGAACGCGAATGTTTACCCGTTCCGATCCTGATCCCGGATGGTCTCCGCCGGCGGGTTCCACCACAACGCGCAGATACTTGGGAATACCTTTCGACGTTCTTCCTGCATCAGGAATGTCTTGTGTCGTATTTTCCGCTGTGTGCTCCTTTTCAACCAGGTCAAGGAGTTTTTGTGCTTCGTCAACGCTTATTTTTTTCTGTGCAACCAGTTCAAGTATTCTTTTTGTATTATCGGTCATGATAACCTCCTTAATAATATTCAACGTATTGAAATAATGAGACTGTTTTGCTTCTGCCCTGTACGGACATCGAGTCCCCGCAGTGCACAGATGCAGGACATGATGAGCGGTCCGCCCTGCAGCAGCATTTTCCCGTAACCTTTACACGAGAAGATAATTACGGCAATCAGCAGGAACGGCAGCAGTACCAGTACAAGTATCAGGACGAAAGGCCAGATGAGAAAGAACGGCAGCCAGAGGCTGATATTGTGCTGCTCATTCGCTACCCGAAGTCGCATTAATGAAGGCGGCAAAGTCATTTCGATAACCTCTCAATCGCCTCTTCGGCGGATATCTCGCCCTGTTCAAGGCGGGTCAGTACATCGTCCTGTGATGAAGTCCGCTTTATCTCAACGAACCGGAGCTGTCCCGCAATGCGGGCGAGGCGGCTTTTCACCGTAGGATAGCTGATGCCGAAGGTATGCTCCATATCTTTGATCGAGCCGTCACGCTGGACAAATGCCATTACGAAGACCTGATCTTCCATCGAGAGACGTGCAAGCGGCGGCAATTCGAAGCTTCCTTCGATAGCGATGCCGGTCTCCTGCATACGGACCCGCTCGACTACGACAGGTGCCCCGTGTGTAAGCCTGGTAAGCTCGTTCCAGTCATGTGCCATGCTCAGTCCTCCTGGCGCGATATGCGCTGCCCGTTTAACAGGGCTGTTCCCGGCGTTATACCGGAAACTTTATAAAGTAGAACCATTTTATTCCTTTTTGTCAATAAAATCAACTTCATAATTAATAAAATTAATTAATTATATGGTGATATATTAATTTTGTCAATATATTGTGGTATAGATAATTAAAAAATATTTTTTATAAGGCGGTTGAATCGTCGATGATGCTGTTTTACAATAAAAGGATGATCGTAAAGGAGTGCTTACATGGATTATGCGGAATCCGACATATTGACGGAAGTGGACAGGGCACATATAAAACCCGCAGTAGAAACGCTGAGCCGGGCGTTTCAGAGCTATCCGCTTATTAAGTATTTTTACCCTGAAGCCTCTCAACGAGACCGCATCTCTCGCTATTTCTTTGAAGTCGCTGTTTGTTACGCCGTCCGTTATGGCGTCGTCCATACTGTATCACCGCAGTCCGAAGGAATTGCAGTCTGGCTGCCTCCCGGGGGCTTTCCTATGACATTCGGCAGGATGCTCCGCGCTGTGCCGCTTTCTGTATTAATCGGATTTGTTCGTGCAGGCGCCGGCACAATGTATGCCGCCGGGGAGTATCTGGATAATATGCATAAACGCCTCACACCTTATAAACACTGGTACCTGGAGGCAATCGGTGTGAGACCGGAGCATCAGGGAAAAGGTTTTGCCGGTACTCTCATTCGTAATATGCTGGTAAAGGTAGACGAAGAAAGGTTACCGTGTTATCTCGAGACAGTGGAAGAGAAAAACGTTGGTATCTACAGGCATTTTGGTTTCGAGGTGATCGAGACGTCGCAGATCCCTGATACGCCGCTCTTTACCTGGGCGATGCTGAGACAAGGTAGATAGACGTTAATTGTCTTATATGCCCTTCCGTAAACAGCACCGGTTAATTAAGAGCGCGGTTTTATGCGATACCCGGTTAAATTTTGGCAATGGTGCCGTGTATACCCGCACCGGTAATCGCTGCTCCGAGTGCGCCGACTATTTGAGGGTCGGGAGGGACCAGCAATTCGATGTTCC
>CAZAIO010000119.1:0-7814 GCA_964485235.1 uncultured Dehalococcoidales bacterium | reverse complement strand
TTTTATTGTAGAAGCGCTTGATACAATCCGAATAAAAATGGTACGGAGGTGTTTCATGAGGCTTCATAGATTGTATGGAGTATGCCAAGTAGATGCCTGAGGCCCCACTTAGAAGGTGGGGCACACCAAAGCAAACCTGGCTCAAGTGGTTTGTGAGGTGCGAAGAAAGGGCACTCAGTGCAGTTGTAATACTGTAATTTTTTGAGTTAGGTTTGAGGGAACCGTGCGGAGGATAGAATACCACTATCCTCCGTTTTTTTTACCGATGCCGACCGCCGTGAGTATCCGCCCTTTCTGTCAACTCAAGATACCGGCTTATATCCCGAGCGTCTTTACGATAACCCTTTTCCTTCGCTGTCCGTCGAACTCCGCATAATATACCTGCTGCCATGGGCCCAGATCGAGACTGCCCTGTGTAATCGGAACGATGACCTCGTGATGAATGAGGAGGCTCTTTAAATGCGCATCACCGTTCGATTCACCCGTTTGGTGATGCCTGTAGTCCTTACGGAACGGTGCAAGCTGTTCCAGCCACTCTTCGATATCTGCAATCAATCCGGACTCGGCATCGTTAACATAGACACCTGCCGTGATATGCATCGCCGATACGAGCACAAATCCTTCCGATATGCCGCTTTTTCGGACAATCTCTTCAACCTTATCCGTAATATTGATAAATTCACGGTGTTTTTCAGTATTAAACCATAAATATTCTGTCGTCGACTTCATATTTCTCCTTTCCTGAACTTACCTTTTTTTATCTCACGTAATCAATTTTATCATTTCATGAGTACTCTGTATTCCGCCGGATAAGATGTCAGGAAATGTTTGAACCGTACACTAAACAACGGCATCCTGTCTTTACATTCCTCATATATGGTATTATCTCGTACAACCCACTGTACAATCAGACAAAAAGGATATGTATTAATAGTGCGACAAAAGAAAAAGCCTCGACTCACCATAGAGGGTTACTATACTATCGGGCTGAACGGTAAAATAGTACACTACACGCTTAAACGCAGTAGAATAGCACGAAATATCCGTTTTGAAATCAAACAGGGAGAAGGACTTTCTATAGTTTTGCCCCGGGGATATCCTGTCGAGCAGCTTCCCCGAATAATGGAGGAAAAGCGGAATTGGATCCTGAGCAGGTTATCACGATTTGAAGAAAATTCAGCTTCCCGGTCGTATAAAGAAAAAACGGATGGAAATATCATCCCGTTCATGGGGCGTAGTTTGAAGTTATCTTTGGCCGCCGCTGATATGGAAAGTAATGTCATCGCCTTAGTGGGAGACAGCCTGTCAGTGACCTTTAATTTTAGGAAAGAGAATATAGATAATCTCATAAAAGGTTGGTATCGCACACAGGCGGAAAATTATATAGGAGAGAGGGTTCCTGAATTAAGCGCTCTCTGCGGCGTTTCCTGTAAAAAAGTAACTATACGAAGCCAGAGGACCCGCTGGGGTAGCTGTTCGCAAAAAGGAAACCTGAGTTTGAACTGGAAATTGATCATCGCTCCACCGGAAGTCATCGATTACGTAATATTGCATGAGCTTCTCCATATAAAGGAAATGAACCATTCAAAACGGTTCTGGAAGCTTGTCGATAAATATTGCCCGGCATGGCGGGACCATAGAAAATGGCTTCGTAAAGCCAGTATCAGGCTTGCAGATGAACTCCCGTTTTAGTATCGTTATTTTGTCAAAGCTATTTACACAACCGGAATTCTATAACAATCAAGCGAATCGGAGTAATAAATGAGTACAAATAGAGTGATAGTGTACTGTGACGGTGCCTGTTCCGGCAATCAGTACAGCACCAATATTGGCGGCTGGGGAGCGGTGATACAATTTAATGACAGACATAAGGAAATATACGGCGGCGAACGAAATACCACAAACCAGAGGATGGAAATTACCGCCTGTATCAAAGCGCTGGAAAGCATAGGACCGTCATATAACGACATAGATGTGTATTCCGATAGTGCATATCTGGTCAACTGTATCAATAAGAAATGGTATGTAAACTGGCAGCGAAACGGCTGGAAAAATTACAATAAGCAGCCGGTAGAAAATAAAGACCTGTGGGAAAAACTCCTGTTTTTGCTGTCGCAGAAGAGAGTCACTTTTACAAAAGTCAGCGGTCATTCCGGACTGGAGCTTAATGAACTTGCCGATAAGCTGGCACGCAGGGGTATCAGCGAAATCTAGTCCGGATTACCCGTCCATTTCGACTACCATACAAATCTGAATATCAACGATACAGGTATTTAATGAATTGTCCCGGAAGAACAGAGAGTTAATGCTACCAGTATATATTCACGGTCTCGACGATGCCCAGCGGTTCAGCCCAGTAATGTCCGGTTACCTGGAACAATTCTTCCAGTTCTGCTTTCATGGTGTCTATCTCGGACTCCCATGTCTTGAACTGTGAATATTCGGGCTCTGCCAGAACAGTCCTGCCGTTCAAAGCCTGATTAAATGCCTCAACTTCACTGTTATAATCATCCAGCATCGTAGCCACTTGCCGGCACGTATCCGCATATTCGGCGTAGAAGTCATAGTCCAGCGATTTTGCCCTGTCGATGCTCACTATTCCGTATTCGTTTCCTTTACTAACATAGGCGATACTGTCGCATTCATATAATGGTTCATCTCCTGAGAACAATTGCGCTTCCGCTATTTCTTCGAGCCCCCTGCCGGTACAATCAATATATACGAGGCCGAGGTCTGTAGTATTAAATGCATCGAGAGCATGTCCGACACTCTGATTCTTAAAATGAATAGCGACAAAAGCAGCTTGAATACCCGCTTTTTCCGCATTATTATGCAGTTCTTCGGCAAAGTCCCCACACATTCGTACACCATCTACATAGAGCCCGTCATCCGTATCGTCCGAGAGAATAAAAGACTTCAGTTCGGCAAAGCTTACATCACGGGCATCAGGATTGTTGACGAGATGGACGCTTTTACCTAATGCCTTTGTGTAAGGAGGCTGGAGATCTGTATATTGCTTCACATAGTCGGCGACCTCCTGTTTACCCGTAATATAGTCGTTCTGTGCCGCAGTCGTATCCGGAGATGCCGGTGTATTCGAAACTGCTGGAGACTCAGGGACCAGCACCGGACTTGAGATTGAATTTATGGTCAGCATCACTCCGATGACGATGAGGACTATACCGGCAAGCAGGCCTAAATATTTTAGCGGTGACTTTCTGCCTGACTTTTGTTTTTGCATGCCGGTTTCATAACCGGCGTACTGCTGCTGATAATATCCGGTATTATAAGTAGAGTATGCCTGTTGCTGAGGCCAATATAATTTCAGCCCGCAAACCGGGCAGTATTGAAAAGAAGGATCGATTGAAGAGCCGCATTGCATGCATTGATAGGAACACTTTTGCCCGCATATACGGCAATAATAAGTGCCGACTGCATTAGCAGCACCACAATTTGAACAGCGATATACCTCACTCATTACACTATCTTATATCTATAATTTCACCATACCGGTCAATTTAATTAAACAGGATATCATTTTTATAATCAAGCCGATACAGACGGAACCCCCTCTCTATAAGTTAAAGAGTTATGTTCCGTATAAAACAAACAACAGGTTATATCCGATTCATTCTATTACGATTATTATATAAAAATATTACGGAATTATTAATATCCGGTGAAATTTATTCTTTTGTTCTTTCTTTCTTTATTTATAGTAACGTTTCCGGATGATATTTGTTTATAAAAGCCTCTCCCTGTCAGTCTATCCGGAGAGCTTCAACAATATTCCCTTAAACGTATTATTCTTTCGTTAATGACCACGAAATCCCTGACCGAAGGTATTGACAGACCATTTGTCAGGTGATAGTATTCCAGATTGGATACCTCGTAATCCGATGTCGGTATAGTGAGCAGCCATGACAGTTAAGATAGTCACGGATAGTACTTCCGATCTCACTCCTGAAATTGTCGACAATTTGGGGATCACAGTAGTACCGCTACACGTATGTATCGGAAGTGAAACATACCTGGACGGTATTGACCTTACCACTCCCGAGTTCTACCGCAGACTTGCAGAGAATAAAATCTTACCGACCACATCAGCCCCTTCTCCAAAGAGATTTATCGATGTATTCGACAGGCTTACGGACGAAACAGATGAAATTCTCGTTATTACCATCTCTTCAAAACTCAGCGCAACCTATGAAGCGGCAATGGAAGGGAAGAGACGATGGGAAAGCAAATCGCGGCTGGAAATTATCGACTCGTATTCCGCAATTATGGGGCTGGGCCTTATCACCATAGCAGCCGCGAAAGCAGCACAAGCGGGTTGCCACCTCGACGAAGTAATTGATATCACCAGGGCTAATATGAAAAGAGTGGACTTCCGGATGGTATTCGATACGCTGGAATATTTAAGAAGAGGCGGCCGAATAGGTGCGGCACAGGTCTTTCTCGGTTCGATGCTTAAAATCAACCCCGTTATTACGCTGAAAAACGGCTCTACAGAAGCAGTAACCAAGTTCCGCTCAAGATCAAAAGCGATGGAATATCTGGTCCAGTTCGCCACAAGCTTTCCCGCTATCCAGGAAATTGCTATAGAAGATGCTACCACACCGGATGATGTCGAGACATTGACTGCGCGTATCAGTGCTGCTCTCCCCGGAAAACACATACATAAAATGAAGGTGAGCCCCGTTATCGGCACGCATGTCGGCCCTCATGTGCTCGGGGTCGGTATACTGCCCGGATAGCCTTATTGCTTTCCCGTAACCCGAAACACAGCTATTCCTCGCGGTTCGTGGGCTTATCGTTTTTGTTGGTATCCACCTGGTCATTTGTTAAAGCCGGTTCTTCCATTACGGTCTTTTTTTCTTCGGCACAAATATCTTGAACTCCGGAAGCCTGTGCATATTTTTCACTACCAGAAATATAATAAATAAGACCGCGTACAATATGATCAACAAGGAATAGTGAAAGAGCCAGAGAAACAAGGGTAACAACGGTGAGATGATACAGACGAGCAGGAAAAGGTTCTTTTTGAAAGAGCGTAAGGAAGAGAACAGAATAATACCCCATACACCGAATAGTAATGCCATTACCAGGGGCGATAATACGAAGAAAATCCCCATTATAGTCGCAACACCCTGCCCACCTTTAAAACCAACGTAAACAGGGAAAATATGTCCCAATACGGCCGCGGCTCCGGCAGCCAGTACCCAGACTTCGTCAATTTTCATTGCCTGCGCAATGCCGATAGTAGCGGCGCCCTTTGCCATATCGATTATTATCACGAAAGCGCCTTCCACCGTACCTACCTGCCGCAACACACTTCCTCCCCCCATATTGCCTATATCGACATCCCGTATGTCGATACCTTTTCTGAGCCTGCTCACAATAACTGCAGTGGGAAATGAGCCCAGCAGATAACCGATAACTATAGCAAGAGGAATAAATAAGTAGTCCATAATAATCCGTTCCCGATTATAACAAAAAACCATCACCATTTCCGCATCGTTATCAAAATATCCACGATTTACTGTAATTTAATTTCGTAACGCCCACCGTTTGACATGTACTATGAAAAAGCGATAAAATTCTCCGTTTGCTCCGTAATTCACTTCAGAGTAAAAAGAATATAGAATGGAAGGGGTGATGCCAGTTGGCTCATGTAAAGCTTCATAGCGGTGAAAGCTTTGAAAGTATGATGCGCAGGTTCAGCAAGAAGGTTGAACAGGCAGGAATAATCAGTGAGACTCGCCGCCGCGGATTCTATGAGAAGCCCAGCGTGAAACGCAAGCGAAAAGAAGCGGCGAAAAGACGAAAGAGCCATAGGAGCAGCAAGTCGTGACGTTCATCGAACGCCTTACCAGTGACCTTCACCAGGCAGTCAAACAAAAAGACGAAAAACGCCGTTCGACATTAAGAATGCTTCTGGCAAGTATAAAGAATGCCGAAATAGCTAAACAGAAGCAGCTCGACGATACGGATGTTTTAAGTGTTCTGGCAAAGGAAGCCAAGCAGCGAAGAGAAAGTATTGAGTTATTTAAACAGGGCAACCGTCAGGACCTGGTGGCTGGTGAGGAAGCAGAGCTGGCAATCATCAACGAATACCTGCCTTCTCAGCTTACACACGATGAACTCATTGATATGGTGAAAAAGGCGATCGCCGAAACCGGCGCGACAAGCCCCCGTGACAAAGGCAAAGTGATGTCCCTGCTCGTCCCTCAAACAAAAGGCAGGGCCGAAGGTAAAGATGTAAACGATATAGTAACAGAACTTCTAAATGCTCAATAGACCGGGACATTATAGAACGTTCTGTTACTACTATTAAAAACTCATTCGGCGATCCTTACTCCCGCAGTTCTCCTGTAAAGCGGATTAACATTATTCAGATAACATCAAAGAAGACCAGGAGGTAATAACTTGGCTGAGATTTCTCCCTTTCAGGGCATCCGGTATAACAGTGAAATAGTAGGAGACATGTCAGCGGTTATATGTCCGCCATACGATATTATTTCTCCACAGCAACAGCAGGCTTACTACGAAAAAAGCGAATATAATATCATCCGCGTCGAACACGGAATTTCGCTACCGGATGATACTCCCGCACAAAACAAATATAGCCGTTCGCGCGCAACACTGGGAGAATGGCTCAATAAAGGAGTCCTCCGTATCGACACCGCCCATACATTCTATATTTACGAACAGGGCTTCGTTTATCGCGACGTTAAAAAAAGGCGGCGCGGGCTGATCGCCTGTGTCCGGCTGGAGCCATGGGAAAGAAGGACCATTCTTCCTCACGAGAACACCCGCCAAAGAGATAAAGACGACCGGTTGGAACTGATGAGAGCGACCAATGCCAATGTAAGCCCTATTCTCGGTATGTACGACGACCCGGGAATGAAAGTCACCAAGATAATGATGGAGAGAGAACTGCCCGGCAAATTGCTTATTGATATCGAACACGGCGATAATACTCACAAGATATGGAAAGCAAACGAGCCCGAGTTTGTACAGAGAGTAAGCCATTTCTTTAATCCCAAATCTATCTATATCGCTGACGGGCACCATCGTTACGAAACCGGCCTTACATACCGCGATGAAAAAAAAGCACAAACAGGCTCATCTAATGAATACGACGGGTTTAACTTTATCATGATGACGCTTGTATCGTTCTCTGATCCCGGCATCGTAATGCTGCCGGTACACCGGCTGGTGAAAGGTATCCCCTCCGAACAACTTTCCACATTGTTAGAGCGACTGAATACCTTTTTTGAAATCACAGCATCCCCTATAGGAAGCAGCGACCTGCATGACGACCGTGGCATTCCCATCAGGGTACTTGGCTTACAGGAGGGACAGGTAGTGAACCTCAAATTGCGTCCTTCGGCAGTCGTCGATGATGCAATGCCCAAAGCGCGTTCCAATGTATATAAAAAACTTAATGTGAGCATCGTCGAACACCTGATACTCGAGTCCATACTCGGACTGCCGGAAGAAAAAGAAAATGTCGTCTATACGCCCGATTTCGAGATGGCGCGAAGAACAGTGGAACAGGGTGAATGCCAGCTTGCATTTATTCTCGGCCCGTTGCCTGTAACCACCATCAAGGCAATTTCAGACGCCGGTGACCGAATGCCAAAGAAATCCACTTATTTTTATCCCAAACTGCCGACCGGGCTTGTCATTAACAGCTTAGATAGAAAATTGTAACCTCTCGTTTATTTCTCACGCAGTTGTGTTTCAAGCTCAGCCGGATCGGTAACAGGTGATTTACACACATGTTTTTTGCATACATATACTGTCGG
>CAZAIO010000118.1:0-8025 GCA_964485235.1 uncultured Dehalococcoidales bacterium | reverse complement strand
GACCGGAATTCATCCTATATGAAATCGAATTCAACGGTCGTTCAGTGTCAATATCAATGTAAGATCGCCCCGGGTTTTTTCAAGTATACCTCGTACGGAATCCGTCGTTCTTCTCAGGCCGTGCGTAATTGCATCGGGGAAGTCTACCGTAACGAGAACGCTGTAAATTTCATCCATAGTCGATAGAAATTCTTCACATCTGGTGAAATCGTTTCGTCTCAGGCTATCGAGGATGTATCGTCTCAGCTCACCTACGGATTCTCCCATTCCATTAAGATATGCCGCATAGCCCACCTGGAGCATTTCCGGTTCGGGAAAAGATTTTGATGTGATAACAGACAGGGTAATACTTGCCTCGGCAAATTCTTTTTCAGCATCGTGTATAAAACCGGCATAGAGGAGGTCATTATGATTACGCGTAATCTCATCGTGCATTTCCACAAGAATGACTGACGCTTGATGGAGCAATTCTTCAGCTTTATCCTGTTCCTGCCTATGAATAGCACGAATGCTCAGGGCGCTATAACGGATGATTTCCCTGCAACGCCGCAGCGTTTTTTCGCGTACGTTATCCTTTGTTGCGAAGTCCTTATTAATCCGGTCGACAATCGCTTCAATGTTATCGGAAGTTTTATTTTTCTTGTTCAATTTCTTTCACCATTCGTTTTACTGATTGTTCAACGCCATCTTTAGAAAAAATAGCGCTGATAACTGCAACGGAGTCCGCTCCTGCTTGCACTACCTGTTTTATATTATTTTCATTAATACCGCCGATAGCAACTATCGGTATTGCCATAGTCTGCCTTATGTTTTGAAGTGCTTCGATACCGATTATCTCCGCATTTTCTTTGGTGCCGGTAGAAAATATCGAACCTATTCCGATGTAGTCCGCCCCTTCTTTTTCTGCCTGAAGTGCCTGTTCAAGGCCATGGGTGGAACGCCCGATTATCCTGTCTATGCGGAGCGCTTTTCGTGCGACAGACAGGGGTAAATCGCTCTGTCCGAGATGTAGTCCGTCAGCATCGACCGCAAGAGCGAGATCAAGATAATCGTTTACAATAAAGAGCGCGTCGGATTGGTGGCATATATCTTTTATCTCCCGGGCTATCGGGATAAGCTTTTCTTTCTCACTCGATTTATCCCTGAGTTGTATTATCCTGGCACCGCCTGTAAGCGCCTTTCGTGCACAGTCAACTATATTTTTTTCTCTTGCCAATTGTGTATCGAGTATCACATAAAGCCCTTTGATTTTCCCGGTGACTGCGGTACGGGTTACACCGGACAGGAGTCTTTTTTCAATTGTGTAAAGCTGGAACCGTGCATCGCGGTATATTCCTGAATGTGGTAATTTGCTTTTTCCTTCAAGTTTTGCAAGCTCTTCCAGTACACGCAATGATTCTTCTATTCGTTTTGAATTCGCGATGATAAGAGAAGGGAGTGTACGTTCCTTATTCGCCGTATCGATTCCCGCGCCGGTATCATTTTCGGCATCACGTTCGGAAATAAGCTCAAGGTTGAGAGAATAGAGTCCCTCCACAAGGTCGTGCCGGAGAGATTTCAATTGCTCGCTTATGGTGCTATCATCGAGCATAAACCGTGCGATGTCTTCGAGAAAACGAAGTCCTTCGCCGATACGGTCTCTATTTGCATCAATAATGCGGTAGATTTGACGCGACAATGCTTATCTCCTGCTCGAACGTTCCCGATTCAATTCGGGAAATTCATTCTATATCCGGTCATTATTGTAGACAGACATGAATATTATATATTAATTACATTTTGTTTAATATATTTTTTCTTACCGCCTGACGGAACAAAAATAGTTGAAGGGACCTCTTGCAGCGGGATATAAAAGGTTGCTACAATTTGGATTTACAGTTCTATAATTGTTTATGAAGGAATAATAATTTGCCTTATGCAACATTGATAGTAAATCCAATTGCAGGTGCAGGCAAAACTGCCCACCAGTGGCCGCATATACATGATCTGCTAAAGGAAATGAACTTCGATTTCGGTTATCATCTCACCGAAGCGCCGGGGCATGCAATAGAAATCGCGAAAACAGCAGTGGAAAAAGGTGCCCGTTTAATTATTTCTGTTGGTGGTGACGGGACGATAAATGAAGTGGTAAACGGACTCTACTCTTCGGGAAATATCGGTGAAATCTCACTTGGTATTATAAGCACCGGCACAGGTGCGGACTATATCCGCACTCTTGGCATTCCCCGCGACTATAATGAAGCATGTAAGCGGTTAGAAAGTCCGGAATTTAAAGAAGTTGATCTTGGCATTGTTGAATGTGCTAACGGTGCAGAAACCGTAAGCCGGATTTTTATCAATTTTGCCGGTCTTGGTTTTGATGCGGAAATAGTGAGAGCCACAACACAAACATTCAAGATGCTGGGCGATACTCCTTCTTATCTTATGGGGCTTTTTTCTACGCTCGCTTTGTATAAAAACAGACAGGTGACTCTGGAAATAGACGGTACGGTTGAGGAAAAACGGATATGCACTGTTCTTATGAGCCAGGGGAAATATGGTGGCGGAGGAATGCTTACCGCTCCGAATGCAGACCCGTGCGACGGTTTGTTCGACGTAATAGAAATAGGAAATTTATCGAAGCCTGACCTGCTATGGTCGTTACCTAGAATATATAAAGGTACTCATCTTTCTCATCCTAAGGTATTTGTTAAAAGAGCTCAAGTAGTAAAGATATATGCCGAAAAGACGATGAGTGTGCAGGCGGATGGGGATCTTGTCGGTGAAACGCCGGCAAAGTTTCATGTTGTGCCGGGTGTATTGAGTGTTATTGTATGAACAATAGTTCAATATCCGGCAAAGCATTCTTTTTTCTACTCAACAGGTGGTAGTGTTGCAGGAAGTGAATAAGACGGTCGTTTATCCGCGTTTAATCAACCTCATGCCATACATATTACCTTTTAAATTCACTGAACTTGATAAAAAACTTCATTTGTATGCCTACAGCAGTGATGTATAATAGATGACCTGAGCAGATGATAGTAGCTTTGTTTCCATAGAAGTAACGGACCGGGAATCGCGAGCCATGTCAATAACGCCGTTAAGAAGACAATATTTAAAAATAAAACAACAACATCCCGACGCTATTGTTTTTTTTCGGTTGGGTGATTTTTACGAGACGTTTGATGATGACGCCAGGGTTACAGCACGGGAACTGGAAATTGTTCTGACCTCCAGGGAAATGGGCAAGGGGATGCGGGTACCCCTTGCCGGAATTCCTTACCATGCACTTGAGGGATATCTGGCACGACTGATTAATAAAGGGTATAAGGTAGCTATTTGCGAACAGATGAGCCCGCCGGGTAAAGGGCTGGTAGAACGGGAAGTCGTTCGGATAGTGACTCCGGGAACTGTTATTGAACCCGGTCTTCTAATTGATAAAAGCAATAATTATCTCGTGAGCGTTACTGTTGAAGGAGAGTATGCAGGTATCGCTTATATAGACATTACAACCGGCGAATTTGCGACGACTCAGTTGCCTGTTAAGCAGGTAGCTGATGAGCTGGAACGTTTACAACCGGCAGAAGTACTTTTACCGCAGGATTTCGCCCGCGATACCCCGGAAATCAAGACAACGTTAACTTCGCTTGACGTGTACTGGTTCGACTATGAAGTAGCATACCGCTTATTGATCGAGCATTTTGGTGTGATTTCACTGGAAGGGTACGGGTGTGAACATTCACCGCTTGCGATAAAAGCAGCCGGCGCAGTCCTTCATTATATAAGTGAAAATCAAAAATCGGTGCTCGTTCAGATAACAGGACTTACCACATATTCCACGGCTTCTTTTATGGTTATCGACGCACAGACAAGACGCAATCTGGAACTTTTTCAAAGTGCACGATGGGGATTAACGAGCGGCTCTCTGATATCCGTGATCGACCTTACCGGTACGGCTATGGGAGGACGATTGTTAAAAAAGTGGCTCGGACAACCTCTACTGACTATAGAATCGCTTGTTGAGCGGCAAGACGCAGTGGGATGGTTTGTCTCTTCCACGTTTGCACGACAACGGGTAACAAGCCTGCTTGCGGATATTCTGGATATAGAGCGCCTGGTTAACAGGGTGAGAAGCAATGTGGCGAGTCCGAGGGACTTGATCGCCTTACGGAACAGCCTGGAAAAAGTGCCGGAAATTGAGGCGATATTAAATGAATATAAAACACCTGAATTTATTAGTTCAGGATTAAAATCATGTCCCGAAGTCACCGAGCTGATTACTACGGCAATCGCTGATGATCCTTCGAAAAATCTGGAACAGGGCGGAGTCATAAAGAAAGGTTTTTCAGCAGAAATAGACAAGCTGAGGGAATTGTTATTCAATACACGGAAATATCTGACAGACCTTGAACAAAGGGAACGTGAGAATACCGGTATTAAAACGTTAAAAGTACGTTATAACAAGGTCTTCGGATATTACATAGAGATATCGAGGTCCTACGTCGATCGTGTACCCGATACATATATAAGAAAACAAACACTGGTAAATGCAGAACGGTATTTTACTCCCGAGTTGAAGGAATTCGAATCTACGATATTAAATGCACAGGAACGAATAGTCGAGATGGAAGTAACGCTGTTCCGGCAGATATGCCAGCAAATTACAGGCAGTGGAGAACACATCCTAGGAACTGCCAGAGCGCTTGCCGTGATCGATGTCGTATGCAGTCTTGCAGAAGTCGCTGTAAGATACGGGTATAACCGTCCGGAATTGACCGGTAATGATGTGATAGAGATTAAGGACGGGCGACATCCGGTTGTTGAGAGGAGCAAGGGATGCGACGATTTCATTCCGAACGATGTATATCTTAACAATGGCGATACGCAAATTGCTATTATCACCGGTCCTAATATGGCAGGTAAGTCGACATACCTGAAACAGGTAGCGATACTGGTACTTCTGGCGCAAATAGGGAGCTATATCCCCTGTGCTTCGGCATCGATCGGTATAGTAGACCGGATTTTTACCAGGATCGGAGCACAGGAAGACCTGACTGCCGGTCAGTCTACATTCATGGTTGAGATGGTTGAAACTGCGAATATCCTGAATAATGCAACCGGGCGGTCTCTCGTAATTCTGGATGAAGTGGGAAGAGGGACCAGTACTTATGACGGTCTTTCCATTGCATGGGCGGTTGTGGAGTTTATACATAATCATCCGCGGTTAAGATCGAAAACGCTGTTTGCCACCCATTATCATGAACTTGTGCAACTTGCGGGGCTTTTACCGCGGGTTAAAAATTTGAATGTGGCTGTAACTGAAGAGCATGGCAAGGTTGTGTTCCTGAGAAAGGTGATACCCGGAGGGGCGGATAAGAGTTATGGCATTCATGTTGCGCAACTGGCCGGACTGCCTGTTCCGGTCATAAACCGTGCACAGGAAGTGCTTTCCAACCTGGAGACCGATCATGTCAATCTTGAGATGGATACGATAAATAAAGCGAAAAAGGAGAGTTCCGGGCAATTACCGCTTTTCGATCATTCACATCGTATCGTCGAAGAGATTCGAGGCATCGATATTGATTCCTTAACCCCCCTTGAGGCTATTACACAGTTATATAAGCTTAAACGAAGAGCGCAGGAAGAGGAGCCCGACAACGAATAATAGTTTAATAGATAATACTATGAAATAATGAACGAATTATATTCTATGAGGTAAATAAGGATGAGTCCAAAAATAGAAACAGTCACAAATGGAACGCTTACAACACCACGCGGATTTTTAGCAGGTGCGGTAAGCACAGGAATAGCACATGAGGGGAAGCTCGATGTCGCTATTGTCTGTTCCGAAGAACCGTGTATTGCCGCAGCTACTTTTACGAAAAACCAGGTTAAGGCGGCACCGATATTGGTCTGCCAGCGGCATCTGGCGAATAAACGAGCACAGGCAATTGTAGTAAATTCCGGCAATGCAAATGCCGGAAATGGTGATTCCGGTCCCGCGGATGCGGCCGAGATGACCATGCTGACATCGAAAAAGCTGAAAATAGCGAATGAAGATGTTCTGGTTGCCAGCACCGGGATTATAGGTTTTTCCCTGCCGATGGAAAAAATACGTGATGGTATTGCCAGAATTAAAGTGAGTGACCGGGGAGGGAACGATTTTGCAAAAGCGATAATGACAACGGATACAAAATCCAAAGAGATCGCTATAAATGTACATGACGGGAATATGCATTATTTTGTGGGTGGGGTTACCAAAGGGGCGGGTATGATACATCCGAACATGGCCACTATGCTCTGCTTTATCACGACTGATGCAGCGGTTGAAGGGGAATTTCTGGCAAAAGCATTGAGAGCATCGGTAGACCGTTCGTTCAATATGATATCGGTTGACGGCGACACCAGTACGAATGATACCGTGATCGTTCTGGCAAATGGCAAGGCGGGAAATAAAGTTATCGATAAAAGGAATAGTAGAACCTTTCAGGATGCATTGGATATAGTCTGTATAGATCTGGCAAAGAAAATTGCCGCCGACGGTGAGGGGACAACAAAACTGATCGAAGCAGTTGTTGAAGGAGCATACAATCGCCGTGAGGCAAAAATGGCGGCAAAGGCCGTTGTCTGTTCGACCCTGGTTAAAACTATGGTATATGGGAGCGATCCTAACTGGGGACGTGTTATTGCTGCTCTGGGCAACAGCAAAATTCAATTGGAAATAGAGAAACTGGACCTGTATTTGTATAATACATGTGTTTTTAAACAGGGATATCCGGTCAAGTTTGACCGTGAAGGGCTCAGGAAACTGATGCTTGACACGAAAGATGTGATGAAAATAAGGCTCTGTTTGAATTCAGGAAAAGGCAACGCAACTGCGTGGGGATGTGACCTTTCCGAAGAATATGTTACTATTAACAGTGCCTACACGAGTTAATATGGACGTTTATTAAAATGACAGGACCCATTGTTGTTAAAATCGGTGGGAGTACGTTAGGAAGTCACGATACCACCATAGAAGACCTTGTAAAGCTTCAAAAGGAAGATATTCCGGTAGTCGTCGTACATGGTGGCGGCAAGATAATCAATGACTGGCTCAACAGGTTAAATATCTCGACAAGTTTCGTGAACGGACTGAGAGTGACGGATTTTGAAACGCTGTCTGTAGTAACAGCCGTGTTATCAGGTCTCGTAAACAAAAATCTGGTAGCTGATATTCATCATCTCGGAGGTCGGGCGGTTGGCATAAGCGGCGTTGACTGTAATTTAATAACGGCAAAAAACCTGAGGCCGGAACTGGGATATACCGGTGAAGAGTTAAAGGTCAGCCCGGAATTGCTGGTAAATTTACTGGAAAACGGCTATATTCCGGTCATTTCACCGATATGCTTCGGTATATTCAATAATGATAATGAAAAAACCAGGCTGATAAATGTAAATGCAGATTCCGCTGCTGCTGAAATAGCTGCTGCCCTGGGTGCGGATAAGCTTGTTTTTCTCACCGATGTGCCGGGACTTTACGGTCGGAATAATGAGATAATAGAGCGCATTAGCCCTGACGAGGTACGAGAGTTAATTCAATCCGGTGTGGCATCAGGTGGGATGGCAGCAAAAGTTGAAGCTTGCCTTCATGCCCTTGAGAAAGTATCTGTAACGAGAATAATAGACGGCAGGAGAAAGCACGCTTTATATGATGAGATTAATAGTGTAATAGAGGGAACGACAATTGCTTAAACAACAAAAAAACTGGCAGGAAATTGAAAAAAAATTATATATGAGTACGTTTAATCGTATCCCGATAACGCTTGTACGTGGAGAAGGGGTAAGAGTCTGGGATGCAGAAGACAGGGAATACCTGGATTTTGTCAGCGGATGGGCTGTAAATTCACTGGGACATTGTCATCCTGTTATTGTTGAAGCGCTGGATAAGCAGTCTCGTACGCTGATACAGGTGTCAAACCAGTTCTATACTATACCTCAGTTGCAACTGGCTGAACTTCTTATTGAACATAGTTGTCTGGATCGCGTGTTTTTTTGCAACAGCGG
>CAZAIO010000117.1:0-8036 GCA_964485235.1 uncultured Dehalococcoidales bacterium | reverse complement strand
TGCCTGTCGGGGTGCCAGCGCGTCACCGATCACATAAAACTCCGGCACCTTATTTCCCAGCTTGTCGCTTAATTGATTAACAGGCCTGGTCCCCATCGCCAGTACAATCGTATCGAATCCTTTCAGGCTGGACTTCTCACCATTCCACATTACTACCGCACCGTCATCCAGAAACTCCACCACCGATGTCCCGGTATATACCTGTACACCATACTCTTTTAACCTCTGTTTCATAAAAAACCATACGGACACAGGTACATCTCCGGCAATTTGCGGCAGCATTTCAACAAGCGTTACATTATGTAAATGCTCTCCCAGAAAATCGGCAACCTCACAGCCGACCATGCCGCCGCCGACGATCAATACGTTGTTTCCAGGCTGTTTTTTCCCTTCAAGTATGTCCCCGGCAGTGGCAACCCGGGGACCGTTTACGCCCTTGATATCGGGTATTAACGGCTCTCCGCCTGTGGCAAGTACTACCACATCGGGTTTTTCGGCAACCACGTTCCCTTCGTCGGCTTCGGTATTCATCTTAAATAAGACTCCGTATTTATCACACATATGAATATAATACGAAATAGCCCGTGCAATATCCTGTTTAAAAGGGGGTATAGCCGCAATACGGTACTGCCCGCCAGGGACCCGTTGTTTTTCATATACGGTAACCTGATGTCCTCTTGCCGCAGCGATCCAAGCTGCTTCAAGACCGGCGGGTCCGGCGCCGATTATAACAACCTTTTTCGAAGACTCAGCCGGTACCATCAGCATTTCACTTTCCCGTCCGCAAAAAGGATTGACCAGGCAGGTCGTCCCCAATTTGGAGAGTGGTTTTCCCGGGAACGGGAACGATCGCGTACAACCCTGTACACAGGCTATGCAGGGACATACGTCATCGAGTAGTCCGGCTGCGACCTTGTTCGGCAATTCCGGATCGGCCAGCGACGACCTTCCCCATGCTATCAAATCAGCCTTCCCTGCCTCGACGGCATCTTCCGCCAGGAAGGGATGATTTATCCTGCCGACTGCTATTACCGGCACAGAAACAGCTTTTTTAATTTCCGCGGCAGACGCAAGAAGGAAACCGGGAGCCAGCGCTGCCGGAGGTATAATATACGGCGCGCTTCCTGAAACTCCTACTGAAACATCCACCACATCGATCCCCGCTTCTGTTACCAGACGGGCAACAACTCTCGATTCATCCAGCGTCCTGCCACCCGGTATTCTCTCCTCACCGCTCATTCTAAAAAGCAGAGGATACTCAGGACCTAGTTTATAACGTGTGCTACGAATCACTTCAAGAGGGAACCTCATCCTGTTGTGGAGGCTGCCTCCGAACTCGTCTATACGCTTATTAGAATATGCCGACATAAACTGTGCCAGTAAATAACCATGCGCCCCGTGAATCTCAACGGCATCGAACCCGGCATTCCGCGCCCTTACCGCAGCGTTGCTGAATTTCTCAACGAGCTCATATACTTCATCCGCCGTCAACTCTCTTGGTATTACCCGGTCCATAGGGCAGGGTATCGGTGATGCCGATACAGGCTGGGCGCCTGTTATTCCCGGAAATGTTTGCCGTCCGGTGTGGCTCAATTGAACTGCTATTTTCGCGCCGTATTTGTGTACCGCATCAGTCAGTTTTTTCAGACCGGGAATAAACTCGTCCCCCCACAGGCAAGGATGACAGGGACCGACTTTACCGAGAGGGTCTATCGAAGTAAACTCGACAATAAGCAGTCCCCAACCACCCTTTGCCCTTGCTACCCAATAATCGATAAGGGCCTGGCTTACCGTGCCGTCTTCATGGGCAAGCGTCGATGCCATCGGCGGCACTACAAACCGGTTGGCTAACTCCATATTTCTTATTTTTATCGGTGAAAATATGTGTTTCAATTCCTTCATAGCAGCCCTCTTTTAATCATTTGTCTGATGGTATCACCCTTCGAAACAGTGAATAATCCTCAACATCCTGCCCGAATAATAAATATGCAGGAACCTCATGATAAAATCCGGAATTTATCTCCGGTATTGAACTTGTAATCGGAAACAGAGCGTCCGGAATTGCACTCGCGCCGTTCATACTCCAAACTATTTTTTACAAGAACGGTTGGGGCGACAGGTTTTACAATCAACCTCCCTGGTCCGGTAGGAGCAAGCACAACTTGTCCCGGCATTGATACCTCCTCGGAAAATTGTCTCCGGTAATATACAGCGAAATTCATTTTGTCCGATCTAATTTCAATGCTTTAATAGTGAAGTCATTTAAAAACGGTATAAATCCCTTTAGTCTACGGAAATATTATACTCTCCGTGTATAAAAAAGATGATATTATACTGAATAAAGAACAGATATGTAGCTACTACGAACAGGGAAACAGGAATTCTAATGTATAACGGACAAAGGCTCTTCTAGCCCAGAAATGCTCGCCGTACCGAATCATCCGCCATAAGTTCTTTGATATTGCCTTCCTGGACAACTCTCCCAACCTCTATCACATAGCATCTCTGAGATACTTTTGTTACCAGTCCTGCATTTTGCTCAACCAGAAGTACACTAATGCCTCGCTGGTTGATATCGTTGATAACGACTGCGAGTTGATCGATCACAATAGGAGCAAGACCCAGAGAAGGCTCATCCATCATGAGAAGTTTCGGTTTTGTCATTAAGGCACGCGCGAATGCCAGCATCTGCTGCTCACCACCACTGAGACTCCCTGCCTTCTGGCTCACCCTTTCCCTTAATCGAGGGAACAGCTTATAAACTGTTTCCATATCCTCGGCAATACCTTCCTTGTCCTTACGCAAATAGGCGCCAAGCTTGATGTTTTCCTGAACACTCATATATGCAAAAAGCTTTTTCCCCTCAGGTATCTGGGCAATACCAAGGGCAACGATTTTTTCCATTGCCATGCCGTTTATCTTTTTATCAAGGAATTGAATTGTTCCGGAAGATATCGGTATCAGGCCCGATATTGCTTTCAGCATGGTGCTTTTACCGGCGCCATTTGCCCCGATAACACTGACCACCTCGCCTTCAGCCATTGAGATACTGATATCGTGTATGGCTTCCGCTGTACCGTAGTGTACTTTAATATTGTTTACACTAAGCAACATTATCACCAGCTCCAAGATAAGCTTTAACGACTTCCGGATTTTTCTTTATTTCTTCCGGATTTCCTTCTGCGATCTTTTTACCGAAATTCAGCACAACAAGCCGTTTAGAAAGGCTCATCGCCGCTCTCATATTATGTTCAATAAGAAGGATAGTCATACCGCTTTGTGAAATTTTGTTGATAAGGTTCATCGCTTCCGTCACTTCTTCTGCATTCATCCCTGATAACGGTTCGTCAAGCAGGAGTAATTTAGGTTCTGCGGCAAGCGCTATCGCAATTCCGAGGATTCTCTTATGTCCATGAGCAAGAGACCCCGAAATTTGATTCGCCATATTTTCCATCCCCACAAGCTCAAGTATTCCACGTGAACGTTTTAAAATATCAGTCTCTTTCCGGCGACCACCCGGTGTATGCAATACGGCCTCCCAGAAGTTTACTCCCGGCTTTAAGTAACAGGCGAGTACAATATTTTCCAGCACGGTATAGTCCATAAAAATATTGGTCTGCTGAAACGTTCGTACTATTCCCTTCGCTGCAACTATATGCGGTTTTTTCCCGGTAATATCTTTACCTTCAAAGATAACCTTACCTTTTGTCGGACGCAGATAACCGGTTACCAGATTAAAAAATGTCGTTTTCCCGGCGCCATTAGGGCCTATCAAACCGAGAAAGTCACCCTGTTTCATAGAAACATCAACATTATTTACTGCTGACAAACCACCGAAATATTTTGTCAACCCTTGAATTTCAAGCATATGCATCCTTTTTTCCGGTAAGCCTCTTCCTCGTTTTTTGCCACCATTCAGGTAGTCCGACAAGCCCCTTGGGTAAGAAAAAGATAACCGCTATCAATACTCCGGCAAAGAAATACGGTTGAAATTCCTTCAAGGGCCGCAGTACTTCGGGCAGCAACGTTAAAATAAATGCGCCGATAATCGGTCCGATAAATTTGTCCTGTCCGCCGACCACCATATAAATGACAGTATAGATAGCAAATATAAAACCGAAAGTGGTAGGATCGATCGCCGATATATATTGACTATAGAAGCCTCCGGTAAGGCCGCTGAAAAAACAACCGATTGCGAATCCAAGCACTTTATACCACGTCACATTCACACCTACGCTCTCGGAAAGAGATTCAGATTGTTTGATCCCCTGCATTGCCATGCCTACACGCGAATGTTCTATAGCATACATAACACCAAGGGAGATGATAGCGATAATAAGCACCATATAATAGAAATTGGTACGCGACTCAAAGGTAATACTCAATATATGCGGTATCACAATCGGGTCCGGTCGGGGAATATTGTATATCCCGTTACTACCGTTGGTCATACCTCGCCATTGCTGGGCAACCAGCGTAATGATTTCATTGGTCAATATGGTGATAATAGAAAAATATATACCTTTTAGTTTCGTAAACGGGATTCCCAGGAGTATGGCAACAATAGCTGCAAAAATAGCACCGATGATAAGGGCGCCCCACGTTGAGAATCCTGCCTTCATTACAAGCAACGTGCAGGTATAAGCGCCAAGCGTAAGCATACCGCTATGCGCAAGCGATAGCTGTCCTGTTAAATTTATAAGCCGCAAACTGCTTGCCAGTATTATATTTATCAAGGTTAGAATAAGCACATGAAGAATATACGGTCCCGGTACAAAGATCGGAACCAGGAAAATAATCACAGCAATAATGATTAAACTTGGTATCTGGACGTATTTCTTTTTATTCATGTCCCCATAGACCCTGTGGGCGGAATAATAGAATTAATATAACAGCTCCGAATCCTATCATCCCTGCAATATGCGATGTGGTAATGACCGGCATTATGCCGTCGATCATTCCGATTATAAGACCACCGAGAACTGCACCGGGAACACTGCCCAGTCCACCTAAAACGATGATCGTAATACCCTTCATCAGTGCCCAACCACCCATATCCGGGCTGATGCTGAATAGAGCGCCGACAAGCGCCCCTGCTATTGCAGCCAGTCCACAACCAAGAAACATAGCTATAGCGGAAAGGCGATCGATGCTTATTCCCTGAAGAGCAGCCCCTTCCCTTTCCTGTGAGATAGCGAGCATTGCCTGACCGGTCTTGGTAAAACGGATAAAGATAAAAAGTGCGCCTATCAATATAACTGCAACAATTACGATGACCAGCCGCTCCCAGGACATGGTCATACCGGCTACATGAAGCACTCCCTGAAACGGGCTGACATAGGACTTGGGATTTCCACCGGCTATTGACAGCATAACTGTCTGGAAAATAATCATAAGCGCCATTGATGCAATTAAGGCACGGTCCATTGTCCCGCGTAAAGGACGAAAAGCAACACGCTCAAGCAATATACCGAAACAACCCACAAACAGGGTCGAAACGATTATCGAGAAGTAAAAATTAAGTCCGAATACAGAAACCATGAAATAGACGCAATAGGCACCGATCATGTAGATCTCACCGTGCGAGAGCTGCACGATGTTCATGATGCTTAATACGAGGGTCAAACCTACTGCGACCAGAATGTAGATCCCGGCTGAAGTAAAGCCGTTTAAAATGCTCTGGGCGAGTAATTCACCAGTCAATACAAGTCTCCGTAAAGTCTGATTTTATTTTGTTAATATAACCTGCAAACTATTATTATAAAGCCGGTTTACAGGATATTTTCTTAACCGGCTTAATTTTGAATAACCAGATTCTATATGTCAGGAATATATATTAAACTTGTACTTTACGATTATACTTGACTGTTCAATCGAAATCATCTGCCACCGCCCTCTGCATTACTTATCTACGAATTGAACTAATCTACTTTTTAGACTGTAAACATCTACGTCAGTCGCCAAGTATAACCCGCAATAGTGTATTTTGTCAAGCCATTTTTTTACAGAAATTATTATCTGTATTGACAAGCCGTTATGTGAGTAATATTTTATATGTTTTATCCTCAGTTCGCAGGTATTGCCGGAGCATAACAGTCTGAACTGTAATAAATTCTACAACCAATATGTTATTATATTCCTTGTGATAATATAATATTGATATTAATATGTCTATAGACTATACTCTACCCACCGTTATTATATAATTACAAGCCGGCCTTCAATCCGGGAACAGCTTTATAAAGTACTGAGAGATGTAAATGGAAGATTGTTCTCGCTAACCGAAAAACAGGAGTTTATCTATGTATAAAGTATCGGATGTGCACCATATCGCTATCGGAGTTCGTGACATCAAAGCAATGAAGTCATTTTACCGAGATGTTTTAAAATTTACCGATATATTCGGTGAATTTCCGGGAGTTGAACATGCTCCTATGCGTGAAGTTATACGCGGACCTCGCGTTGTATTCTCGGGAATTATGCTTAAACAAGAATCCGGCAATATATTCGTAGAACTGATTGAAATGATTGAGCCGGCTCCGCGTCCGATACGCAGCGACTTTCATTACGGAGACATAGGCGTATCGAAGATAACGATAGCCACTCCCGATATAGAAAAAATTTACCGGGAATTGAAGAATAAAGTCAATTTTTGCTCCGAGCCAAAGCAAATTAAAATGCCCGGATTTGGAGACTATCGTTTCGTCTATCTCCGTGACCCCGAAGGGAACCTGATAGAACTGGCAGAGATGAATTCCGGGAAAGCACGGGAAAATTTCGGTGGCGTCGTACGGGTAGGAATAAGTGTAACCGATTTAAAACGCTCGATATCCTTCTATCAGAAGCATATGGCTTTTCACCACGTGGTCGTTGACATTCACGATAGCTTTTCCGGGTTCGTCGATGAAGTTGCCGGAGGAAACCGGACAAAAGTACGCTCGTGCATCCTGGCACACGAAAAAGATGGAGGCACACTGGAACTATTCGAAATGATGGAACCCCGCGGAAGATCGATCCCGTTTTCCACACGTTGGGGAGATTTAGGTTATTTACAGGTATGTGTTTTCTGCAATGATATCCCGGCGGTCGCTGCTCATTGTGAAAAAGAAGGCATCGAAGTACTATGCAGCCCTCAAGATATGGATACGGACAAACCGGAAGAAGCCGGTACCTTCATGTATATAAAAGACCCTGATGGAATACCATTGGAGTTTTTAAATATCCATCATCAGCTTTAAATACATATATTCTATCTTCAAATAAATGACTGTCAGCTTCTGCATAGCCCCGGATAGTCAGTCATTATCTGCAATAAGCATAATATTTGTTCACTGTATCGAAACCTGATCTCATTCCGCCTTCATCTACCATTTATATCCGGAATGAAAATACCTGCTTACCTGTAATAACTGCAGACCGCGATATTAACTGTAAAATATGGCTCGATGATGTGTTGAATAACCGGTTTTTTTATGAAAGGAAAGTCAACTTCAGCCTGTTTCAATATAAATAATTATTAAGAGGCGGTTATTCCGAACTATTGACTTATACGACCTTTTGAATATAATATAACTATTTAACAATTAATGATTTACAGCTTGATATATATTCGATTGCCAGAAAGGAGGTAGTGAGAAAAAACCGGGCACACAAGTTGTTTATCAAGTCAAATAAGGAGGGATAGATGAAAATTTCAAAATTAGCAATAATTATAATCAGTCTTCTACTTATATTAGCATCGCTTCCGATATTAGGTGCGTGTGCTAAACAGACGCCGGCTACTCCGCAACAGCCGACTACTCCGTCGCAACCGCAACAACCCACGGAGCAGGCTCCAAAGACTTTTAAAATCGGACAAATCGTTTCGATAACGGGACCTATGTCTATATCGTTCAAAGGTATATATGATGCAGCAAAACCAACGGCAGACCTTCTGAATTCCAAGGGTGGAATCACTGTTAATGGGGAAAAATACAACATTGAAATTGTATCAACAGATGACCAGTCATCACCACAGGGCGCGATTTCGGCATATA
>CAZAIO010000116.1:0-8133 GCA_964485235.1 uncultured Dehalococcoidales bacterium | reverse complement strand
CAGGCAGCACGTAACCCGCCCTTACATTTTTTATTATCTGAAGGAATGCCTCTACATACAGCCGGGGGATATTGCGGCAGCCTGCGGGCAGGCAGCATGTAGGAACCCGCCCTTCTGATAGGAGCATATTGCGTGTTATATAAAATTGACGTTGAACTTTATTTAGTGTACCCTGCACTTTTAATTAGACATAAAAAATGTCTATGCCCCGCAGCCGAAAAAAATGAACGATCAGTCACAGAAACAGGAATTAAAGTTTGCCTTCAATGTACCGAATACGGTAACCGCGGTCCGTGTAGTTATGGCCGCTGTCATTGCCTGGTTATTGTTACAGGGGGAATTCTTCACAGCAGGCATCATCATCGTTGTTGCTGCAGCTACTGACTGGCTGGACGGCTTTCTGGCCCGGCGGCTCGGACAATCGAGCCTGGTAGGGTCGCTCTTTGACCTGGTGGCTGACGAGCTGTTATTCATGCCGAGCCTGATTATCGCGGTAATAGCCGGCCTGTTTTCAAGAGTGGACGGTCTGATGCCTTTCAATCCCTATCCCTACGCGGTGCCGGCGCTTGCCGGCGGAGTTGCCGTGCTTTCCGGCGTGGTGACCTATCTTTTAAAACGGCGGACCCGCGCCATTGAGTTTCCCACGCCTACAGGTGTAGCGAAGGTCAACTTCTGGTTCTGGTTAGCGCCGCTGATAATCGCTGTCTTCCGTGTCGGTCCGGACTGGCTGCTCGCTGCCCTGATGTATTTAGCGATTATCTCGACAATCCTCACATTTTACTCCTACCTTAAAAAGGGCGGCTACGTATTTACGGATTGACCCTGCATCCAGCCCTGTTCTCTATTAGAAGTTCGATATAGTCTATTGTCTATTGCTTTTAGAAGGACTTTCTGCAACCGCCACCCCCGAACTGCTACAATTGGAACCACGGTGAGGCTATGACGATATACGAACGGTTGAGCGTAATCTACGACAGTGGCTGGGGGGACTTTTCCCTGCACTATACGGGGCTTGTCGACGAGCTTTTCCGCGAGCGCGGCGTGAAGAAGGCGCGGGTGCTTGACCTTGCCTGCGGGACGGGAGTACTGGCGATAGACCTCGCCCGAAAAGGGCATACCGTGCACGGCATCGACATCGCACCGGCGATGGTACGCAGGGCAAGAGCAAAGTCGAAGGGAATGCGGGATATCTCGTTCGCCGTCGCGGACATGACGGACTACCGCGCGGAGGGGGAGTTCGACCTGGTGCTCTGCACGTACGACTCGATCAACTACGTCCTCATGCTCCGGGACCTGCGCAGAATGTTGAAGAACGTTGCCGCCGCGCTCAGGCCCGGCGGGCTTTTTCTGTTCGATTCGAACACAAAAAAGCTTTACCGGCACCATCACGGCTATGCACAGGAACGGGAGCTGGACGGCCATGCTTTTGTGCAGGAATGCCTGTACGATTCAAGGCGGAACAGGGGAATCACGCGGTTCCTGTTCCCGGACGGTACCTATGAGCAGCATACGCAGCGGCCTTATGATATGAACGAACTTGAGCCGCTCCTCGACGCCGCCGGGCTGAAGGTGACCGGCGTGTTCTCGTGGTTCGACCGCAAGCCGTACTCAGCTAAGACAGAGAAACTTTTTTGCATGGCAGAGAAGAAATAGCGTATTACGCCTAAACCCAGCCGTCGTACTCGTCGCAGACCTCGGCGACTATCTGTTTTCCGCGCTCGTTGCTGCCCATCGTGCCGAAGACTGTACGGGGCGCGCGGTAGGCATGTACAATGTCTTTTACCGCTGCCCTGAACTTGGTCTCATTCTCCGAGGTGACCGTGATCACGTCCTGCGTGATCTCTTCAAACGAGGCGTTCATGGTCTGCTCGTGTATCTCGTCGCCGTCGACCTTCGCGGTCTTCCCTTTGACCTTGTCGAGCGATATAGAAACGCCGTGCTTCGCGGCGATGGTGTTCAGGTCCTGCGGGGTGACGGGAATTGCCGGTCCTGCGACCGGGCCCAGCGGGTAATAGCGTAGTTTTGCTGTTATATTTGTCATGTCCTTACCTCGTTTCGCTTTCCGGCGCCGACTTTTTCCTGATGTCGAGGTAGTCCTTGTATTTACCCCGTTTTTCCTTGATCGTCTGCCATTGTTTCATGAAGTAGTCCTTTGACGGTTGTATTTCATAGGTGACGTGGCGGTACATGTTTTCCGCGGAGAACCGCTGCCATTTGTACTGGTCTTTGGGGAAGTCGACAAGCACTTTTCCGTTCTCAACGCTCACCGTGCCGCGGATGCCGCAGATGCCGCATTCCACCGTGGCGTTGTCCTGCAATATGGTAATGGTGCGCTCGTGGCAGACCGGGCAGACGCCGGGATCGCCCCGGTATGAATGGTCGCCCGTCGCTACCGCTTCGGCGACTTCTATGCCGACCTTATGCGCTTTTTCCAGCGCGAGCTTATCAATGACGGCCTCGCTGACCGCCTGTATGTGAATGAGCTGCTTATCGATGATATCCATGCCGAGCTGATGCAGGAGAATGGTCGGCTGGAGGAACGCGTATGACGTCCAGCCGCGTGTTGCATACGGCACGATTATAGCGGCCGGCTTGCCCCTGAGCTTTGAAGGCTGGACGAGCAGTATGAAAAGGCGGTCGATGAACTGCTTGACGATCGCCTGGGACTCCAGGAAATAGCACGGTGCTCCCAGTATGATGCCGTCGAACTCGTAGAGCTTTTTCAGCAGGAAGTCGTGTCCGTCCTTCTGCTTACACTCGTTGGTGCCGAAAATGCACGTGGCATCGCCCTCGCAGGGCATTATCTCGTAATCGTTCCACCGTATTATATCTACCTCCGCCCCTTTCTCCTGTGCCGCCATAAGCGCTTCTTTGACCAGTATTTCGGTGTTTCCCATGTTCCGGCAGCTTGCAACTACACCCAGTATTTTCATTTTGATCGTTCCCTTTCTCTGTTGATAACCGGACTATCCCGCCATTATAGGTAATTTTCAGGGTTTTTTTCAATATGGTTGTCTTCGGATAGTGTCGTTTGCAGGCAGGTAATGCCTGTAAGAAAAAGGTAAAACCTGCATAATCTGTGAGATTGCCGCGTCGCCCCGATTTTCCCGGCTGTATGGGGACCTCCGTCATCGGGGCTCCTCGCAATGACATTGATATAGGTCGCATGTGGACAGGCGACACCTGATTTAGCGGGCAGGTGATGCCTGAGGGGAATACCTGACGGAGTCCATTACACAAAAAATTGATGTCGATGTTATACTTGTATGATTTATCGTCGATTATCTGAGGAAGGACCCCTGTTTTTAATGGTTGTGAGAATTGTCACCGACAGCGCCTCTGATATTCCGCGAGACCTGGCGGAAGAGATGGGCATTACGGTTGTCCCTGTCTATCTTCACTTCGGCGATGTTATGTACCGTGACGGTGTGGATATAGACTGCGACGAGTTCTACGGAAGGCTGGCGAACTCCCCCGTCCATCCGTCCACCGCAGCGCCGTCGCCGGGGGACTTCGCCAGGGCTTACGAGGAGACCGGCAGCGAGACCGACGATATAGTATCGATCCATATCACGAAAGAGCACAGTGCTGTCTATGATTCTGCACGGGCTGGAAAGGAAGCTGCGGAGAAGCGGGGACGCCGGATAGAAGTGGTCGATTCGAGAGGAGTGACAATATGGCAGGCGCTGGTGGTGATTGCGGCGGCGAAAGCCGCGAATGCAGGGGGCGATCTGCAGGAAGTGCTGGACAGGGTCCGCGAGACCATAGGGCAGTTACGGGCTATTGCGCTGCTGGATACCATGAAGTATATTGTCAAAGGCGGACGCCTCAGCAATACTATATATACCATCGAGGCACTGCTCAACGTGAAACCTTTCCTTACTATAAAAAACGGGCAGATAAAACCGATAGGAATGACACGGTCGCGCGTGAAGGGTATAGAACGAATCCGTGAGCATATACGGTCGACGCGGCATATCGAGGAGATGGCTATCGCATACGGCACTTTTCCGGACGAGGCACGGCAGCTTGCCGACTACGTTACGGAGATGTTTCCTCACGTTATACCGTATATTTGCAGGATAGGCCCGGCGCTCGGCGTCCATGCCGGTCCGGGAGCATTGTTCGTGGCTATGACGTCCGCGGACAAAACGCGTCAGTGATAGTTACTGAAAGGAGTTGTCGGGAACGGCGTACTTACGACGGTTGAACGGTTATGCTGAAGCTGAATAAAGTTATACGGAAAACACGGTTATTAACGCCGCCCGGCTTCGGGCTCCAGATACAGGAACTGGAATATCGCGACGATCCTTTAACGGGTTCACGTACGATACTCAACGCAAACCGGCTTGTCAGGCCGCGGCAGACCGCAGCGGAAGACGATATATCCGAATTTATTGAAAGCACCCGGCAGGGCTGCGTTTTCTGTCCGGAAAACAGGGAGAAGAATACGCCCATGCTGGTAAAAGAAATTTCCGGCAAAGGAAGGATGGTACTGAACGGCTCGTTTTTGTTTCCCAACCTTTTCCCGTTTGCCGAGTATCACGCCGTGGCAATTCTCTCCGACGAGCATTTTGTGCCCGTAGACGAGTTCACTCCCGAATGCATCACGGATAACCTGGCGGTATGCCGGGAATATGCGGGCGCGGTCTATAAAAACGATAAGGATGCGCGGTACCCGGTCTGGCTGTGGAACTATATGCCGCCTTCCGCCGGGACCATAATACACCCGCACTCCCAGATATTGATAGACAGGGAGCCGATGCCTTACCAGAAAGTGCTTTTACACGCGGGAGACGAATATATCCGTGAGAACGGCGTAAGCTTCTGGGACGAGCTTATCGGGCTTGAGCGCGGAGGTTCCCGCTGGATAGGCGAGGACGATACACTGGCGGTTATGGCGAGCTTCGCTCCCCGGGGCAACAGGGAAGTCCGGTTCATATTTAAAGATGCGACCTGTATTGCCGGACTGGACGAAAGGCAGTCGGAAAGTTTCGCCCGGGCGCTTGTGAACATGCTACGCTATTACGATGATGACGGCGTGAACTCGTTCAGCCTGGCAACGTTGTCCGCGGGCATGGGGGAGCAGGCGAACGGTTACCGGCTTTCGGTGAAGATGATGTCCAGGCCGCGTTTCAAGCCGTATTATACCGCGTTCGGCGGCCCGCTGGAGTTCTGGCATAATGCGTCCGTTGTGGAAACCATGCCGGAAAATGTCGCCGCAAGGGCGAGGGAGTTCTTCAATCCCGCTGCCTGATAGAGATTCAGATTAACAACGCGGAAAGCATGCGATGTGATGGGGGCTACCGGTCTTAGTTGCTTTTCGCGATCAGTTTCCTGACTGCCTCTCCCATACCGTCGAGCGTGAACTCGTACATGGGGAACAGCTTGGATATCGCCATGACCGTGGGATGTTCCCAGAAGCGGGGGCTCGTCGGATTGAGCCATACCTTGCTCGTAAAATGGTCCGAAACACGCCTGAGCCACTCGATGCCGGGCGTATCGTTTTGCTCGTAGTAGTAAATTGCGCCGTAACGCTGTACCAGTTCCCACATGGACATTCTCGCATCGCCGATCATGATCAGCTTGTAGTCCTGTTCGAGCGCGTGAAGCAGTTGCTCTGTACTTATCTGCACGCTCCGCTCGACGTCCTGATAGACGTTATCGTAGATACAGTTGTGGAAGAAATAGAACTGGAAGTCCTTGAAATGCGAGCTGGAATGTGCGGCGGAGAAGAACTGGCTGCACAACAGTGAATAGGGGTCCATCGAACCGCCGACATCCATAAGCAGGAGCACTTTCACCGCGTTCTTGCGGCTTCGCTGCCAGATGAATTCCAGCTCTCCTGCGTTCTTGCAGGTGGCATCGATGGTCTTCTCCAGGTTCAGCTCGTCTTCCGGGCCGACACGGTTAAGCTGGCGCAGCGCCCTCAATACGACTTTCATCTGCCGGATATCGAGGGTGAGGTCGTTGCGGTAGTTTTTAAATTTGCGCTGCTGGGCGATCTGCACCGCCCGGTTGTGCCCGGACTGGCCGCCGACCCGGATGCCCGCAGGGTGATAGCCCGAGTGCCCGAAGGGGGACCTTCCTCCCCTGCCGATCCACTTGCTCCCGCCGTCGTGCTGTTCGGTCTGCTCTTGCATCCGTTTTTCAAACTCTTTTATCAGCTCGTCGAAGTCCATTTTATCGAACATGGCTTTTTCCTCTTCCGTGAGGATGAGCTGGTTGATGGGGTCCTTGAGCCATTCCATTAACTGCTCGGTGAGCTCGCTCGGCGTTTCCACTCCCTTGAAATACTGCTGGAACGCAGCATCGTACTGATCGAAATGTCCTTCGTTTTTCACCAGTATCGCCCGAGCCAGGTAATAGAAGTCTTCGAGGTCGTTGATATACCCGCGCGACAACGCTTCCATGAGCGTCATCCACTCGGTGATCGAGACCGGGACCTTTTTTTGTTTGAGCGTATAAAAGAAATCGGTAAACATTATCCTGTCGTTATCTGCTAATCTTTCCTGTCTCAGGCGATCCGCGACGTGAAGTATGCATGGTCCTGCTCTTTCTTCAGAAGCGTACCGACAAAGGGGATTTCCTTGGATATAGTGTCAGGGGAAATGCCGCCGATGGTGAGCGCCTGTATCCAGTCGAGCAGTTCGCTGGTGGAAGGTTTCTTCCGAAAGCCGTCGACCTCCCTCAACCGGTAGAACGTTTTAATAGCCGCGTAGAGCAGGTTGTTCTTGATATCGGGGAAGTGTACCTTTACGATCTCCTCCATGAGCTGCGGGTCTGGGAACTCGATGTAATGGAATATACAGCGGCGCAGGAACGCGTCGGGAAGCTCCTTTTCCGCGTTACTGGTGATGATCGTTATAGGCCGGTGTGCGGCGGATACGTTCTCGTCCAGTTCGGGAATGTAGAAGGACATTTCGTCCAGCTCGTTGAGCAGGTCGTTGGGAAATTCGATATCCGCTTTGTCTATCTCATCGATGAGCAATATGACCTGTTCCGCTGAGGCGAACGCCTGTCCCAGCTTGCCCAGCTTGATATACTGCCTGATATCGGAAACGTCCTTATCGCCGAAACGGCTGTCGTTCAATCTCTGGACGGTATCATAAACGTACAGGCCTTCCTGTGCTTTTGTCGTCGATTTGATGTTCCACGTGATGAGTTTTTTCTTGAGGCCGTTCCGGATACTGTGCGCCAGTTTTGTTTTTCCGGTGCCCGGCTCTCCACGTATGATCAAGGGCTTGCCCAGTGCGATACTCACATTTACGGCATTTTTCAATGCGTCGGAAAGCACGTATTCGTCTGAACCTTGAAATTGATTGAAGTTGTTATCGTGCATTGTCTGGTTGCCTCCTGTTATATGATAGACGGTATGTGCCCATACCGTCATTGTTCTTATGTAATTATATGCGGTGGAAAAATATACCCACCAAAACTTCATTATAAAGCCACCCGATGTTATAATCAAATGTGCAGTACGAAAATAAATATGTGCAGCGTACCGTCGTAACGGATTGCTGTTTCAGTAAAACGTTTATGTCCAAAGCCGGATTATCTCTGCGGGACGCGCACAGTACCCCGGACTATCCTGACAAAGCATCGTAAAGTTATTTCCGGTTAATTGCCGGAATGAAAGGGAGGGATACCGATGTCTCACGAGACGGATACTTCTTTTCTGGATAAGCGGGAGATACTTGAGGTGATATTTCCGGTCGCATATTCTCCTTTTCTGTTCGGGCCGCCCTCGCGCGGATGTATACCGGGGGCAAATACGTATTTTGTGGAAGTGGAGAACGGGGTGAAAATCGGTTGCGGAATGTGGGCGACAGGGAAAGAATATCCGACGATACTGTATTTCCACGGCAATGGTGAGGAAGCCGCTGATTATGAGATGATAGCCCAGTTTTACAATCAGGTCGGCGTGAACCTGTTCGTCGCCGATTACAGGGGGTACGGGCTGAGCAACGGGAAGCCGACCGTTTCAAACATGGTGAAAGATTCGCATAAAGTCTTTAAAGAGTTCACACGGATACTTGCAGGGGAAGGCTACCGCGAGTCTCACTTTCTCATGGGGCGTTCTTTGGGGAGCATTCCGGCAATTGTAATTAGACCAAGAGGAGGTTCAGTCGA
>CAZAIO010000115.1:0-8283 GCA_964485235.1 uncultured Dehalococcoidales bacterium | reverse complement strand
CAATCGGCAGCCCTATAAGCATGCTTATACGAAACCGTGATTGGGAGAACTGGAAAGAAAAGATGAGCGAAGTTCCCGTCGAGATTCCCGAACCACCTATCACGTCGCCTCGACCGGGACATGCCGACCTTGCAGGAATGTTAAAATACAGGACCGGAGATACCCGTCCCGTTTTGGAACGGGCGAGCGCCCGCGAGACAGCAGCACGGGTTGCTGCAGGTGCAGTCGCAAAGAGATTTCTTGAAGAGTTCTCCATTTCCGTTCACAGTCATACTGTAAGGATTGGTGCATATAGCGTTCATGATACCGGCAAGACGGACTGGGAAAAAGTGGAAAATTCACCTGTGCGCTGTTCCGATGCTACAATTGAGAAGTGCATGGTAACAGCTATCGATGAAGCCAGGGCTGAAGGTGATACGCTGGGAGGAATATTCGAGGTGGTTGTTGATGGAGTACCTGTCGGACTGGGAAGCCATGTGCAGTGGGATAGAAGGCTTGATATGAAACTGGCAGGGGCAATGATGAGCATACAGGCTGTAAAAGGAGTTGAAATAGGAAAAGGATTCGAACTTGCAGAAGTGAGAGGATCCGAGGCACACGATATAATTCAGCCTTCATCTGAAAGCGGGCATAAGAAATGGAAAAGACCGACGAACAGGGCTGGGGGTATTGAAGGGGGTATTACAAATGGTGAGCCCCTAATAATAAGAGCGGCAATGAAACCGATTGCGACGTTGAATAAATCGCTTGAATCCATCGATATGAATACCGGTGAGGTCACTAAAGCGCACTATGAACGTAGCGATATCTGCGTTATACCTGCAGCTGGTGTGATTGGAGAGGCGATGGCAGCGCTGGTAATCGCAGGCGCGATGCTTGATAAATTCGGTGGTGATGTGCTGGAAGAAACACTGGGTAATTATCAAAGGTATATAGAGACATTATCTTAATGGCTGAGATGGAAAAAAAAAGGAATATAAAAAATATCGCGTTAATAGGATTTTCCGCTACTGGTAAATCTTCTGTCGCGCAGAAAATCGCGGCATATTTAGAATGGCAGGTAGTGGATTTAGATAATGAAATAGTCAAACATAGCGGAAAAGAAATAGAAGTGATATTTCAGCAGGATGGTGAAGAAGAATTCAGGAGGTGGGAACATGAAGCACTGGAACGGGCGTGTAAAGATAAAAATACGGTGATTGCTACCGGAGGGGGCATAATACTGGACCAGCGTAACGGGAAATTGCTTTACGAAAATTGCATGGTAATCGCGCTTGAGGCGAAAGTCGATACGATTTACAATCGGCTTTTCGAGAATAAAAATCAGTCGGGAAGTCCTGATGTAAGGCCGCTTCTCAGCGGGAAAAATTCACGCGAATGTATCAGGGATCTCAAGTCTGAACGGCAATTACTTTATACTGAGGCTGCTGATATAACTATACATACAGACGATTACACAACCGATGAAGTTTGCTCAGAGATAGTCGACGCATGGAATTCTTTTAATCGTTATCATAACGTACAACCAGGTAATATTTGGAATAACGTCGCATGCATCGTCAATACATCGACGCGTATATATCCGGTTTTTGTAGGGACGGATTTCCTGGACGGACTCGGTGAGAAAGTACAGAAACTTGCTTTAAAAGGCAGGGCGATTATTATCAGCGATAGCAATGTACATCCTATCTATGGGGAACGTTGTGCTCTTGCATTGGAACAAGGAGGAGTGAAAGCGGTCCATCATATCGTACCTGCCGGGGAGAACTCGAAAAGCCATGATGAGGCGCTTAAAATATATGATTTTATGGTAAGGGAAAAAATTGAGCGTGACGATTTTATTGTGGCTCTTGGCGGTGGTGTCGTGGGTGATCTTGCCGGTTTTATTGCCGCGACTTATTTGCGAGGGATTTCGTGGATACAGGTACCTACAACGTTGATAGCTATGGTTGATGCCAGTATCGGAGGTAAAGTGGCGATCAACCATCCTAAAGGGAAAAACCTGATCGGGTCTTTTTATCAGCCACATATGGTGCTGGCGGATATAAGGACATTATTTACTTTGCCGGAAAGAGAGCTTAATTCAGGTTGGGCTGAAGTAATAAAACACGGAATGATTCTCGATGAGGAATTATTTTCTAATCTGGAAGGATTTTCAGCCGGGCTGAAAAAGCTGGATACAGATATTACTTCCGATGTAATTGCCCGTAGTACATGTATAAAAGCACAGGTTGTAAGTGAGGATGAAAAAGAAAAAGGGAAACGTATAATTTTGAACTACGGACATACTGCTGCACATGGCCTGGAAGCCACTACCGGCTATACTCAATTTCTGCATGGCGAGGCAGTCTCGATAGGGATGATGGTTGCCGCAAAGATAAGCAACAAGTTGGACCTGATTGATGCTGAAATTGTTCGCAGACAGGAGAATCTGCTGAGAAAATTCGATTTACCTGTGGAGTGTAGCGGCATATCCCTGGAATCTATTCTTCAGAGTATGAAGCTGGATAAGAAAACCAGGAAAGAATCGGTAAGATGGGTCCTTTTGGAGGGTATAGGAAAACCGTTAGTCATTAGCAATATAGATGAAAAAATCGTTATCGAATCGCTACGTGAGGTTATAAAGTCTTGAGAACGATTGCATACAGGCAGAATGTATTTTTCAACTATATCGATGTGTTGAAACCCCGTGAGACCAGCCTGCTGGTTTTTATAGGATTTTGTGCGGCTTTTATAGCGTCAGGCGGAAATTTTTCCGTAGAAACGATGGTACTGGCTGTTGTAGCAATAGGGCTCGGAAGTGCCGGGTGTAACGGGCTTACCAATTACCTTGACAGGAAAGTCGATGCCCGGATGCTCAGAACAAAAGGCAGAGTGCTTCCTTCAAAACGAATTTATCCTCCACAAAAGGTTCTTCCTCTTATTGTGACGATTATTGTTCTTTCACTTGTAATCGCGTGGTTCTTAAATCCGCTCTGTTTCATTTTCGGCGCTATCGGGGTAGTGGCGTCGGCGATATGGCGTAAAACCATCTCATGCACTTTTCTCGGTATTGTTGCAGGATGTAGTCCCGTACTTGTGGGCTGGTTTGCATTGAATCATTCATTTGACCTGAAAATATTATTAATTTGTATACTGGTAGCCCTGTGGATCCCCGTACATGTATGGAGCGTAATGATCGCACACCGCGATGATTATACCGGTGCGGGACTTTACTATTTTCCTTTAAACTTGAAGGTGAAGACCGTGGTGAAAATGCTGTTTGTTCTGTCTCTATGTATGTTTATCGTGGCGAATCTATTATATATATTTACGGATTTCGGACTTTTGTATCTGATAATTGTTAATGTTATGGGAATTTCTATGATATATGCAAACACGCGTCTGTTATTTTCGCCGACATCATCCGCTGCATGGCATGTCTATAAGTTTTCCAGTTTTCCCTATCTCGGGGTGGTCTTTTTGATTATGTGTATAGATATATTATTGACATAATATCAAACCTTGTTTCACGCTGTTTCACAGAAAATGATAGAAGACGGTGTGAGTTGTAAATGTCCGCAACAACGATAGTATAGGAACATGATCCTTAATTTCAGGGGAAGTAATTTATTGATAATAAATATTTATGGAGTGATGAAATAGCCGGTTGTTTTGATATATTAAATACTTCAGATAATACGAAAGCCCGTACCGGAGCGTTGCATACAGCACACGGTACGATAGCAACACCTGTATTTTCACCTGTAGGAAGTCAGGGTACAGTAAAAACGCTTGTTCCGGAAGAGCTAGAACAGATGGGTGTTACGATGTTGTTGTGCAATTCCTATCATCTGTATTTACGGCCGGGTGTGGAAATGATCGAAAATGCGGGTGGGTTGCATGAATTCATGTCATGGAACGGCCCTATTTTGACCGACAGCGGAGGATATCAGGTGTACAGCCTGGCATCACTCTGCAAGATTACTGAGGATAATGTTATTTTCCGTTCGCACATTGATGGAAGCGAACATAGCTTCACTCCGGAATCAGCGATCGAGTTACAGGAAAGGCTTGGTTCGGATATTATCATGGTCCTTGATGAGTGCTCGGGTTATAATGACAGCCTACCGAAAGTCAGGGATGCAATGTTGAGGTCAAACCGTTGGGCTGAACGGTGCAAGAAGTTTCACCGGAATGATAATTTGCTCTTTGCGATTGTACAGGGAGGGTTTTCTCCAGAACTGAGAGCTGAGGCAGCTTCTGCTCTCAGTGAAATGGACTTCTCAGGCTATGCACTCGGGGGTTTGAGTGTAGGTGAGCCGAAGGAAATGATGTGGTCGATTGTGGACAGCACGAGGGAACACCTGCCGGAGAATAAACCACGTTATCTTATGGGAGTAGGATCGCCGGAAGACCTTGTGGAGGGAATCGACAGAGGAATAGATATTTTCGATAGTGCACTGCCGACACGAGTAGCCCGTAACGGTGCTTTGTTTACCAGAGGAGGGAGAATTAATATCCGCAAAGCGTTATATAAGTCCAGGAAGGGCCCGCTGGAACCGGACTGCGATTGTTATACATGCCGTACTTTTTCGACTGCTTATATTCATCATCTTTTCAAATGTGAAGAGCTCCTGGCATACCGGCTTGCCACAATTCACAATCTGAGATTCATTATGAGGCTTGTCGAAGAAATTCGGGAGGCAATTAAACAGGGTACTTATGACGATTACAAAGCAGACTTTTTATCCCGATATAAATGTACAAACGAATCGGTTAGATTGACACAAAAACAAAAATGGCTGGATGCTCACAATTTGCAGCAGTGACCTGAAAGCAGAGAATGCTGATTGAATTACAGATATGGCTTTACAATTCACAATATTTCATCGTATAGCCGATGAGGTAAAGTATCGGGAAACAATTTCTTCGATAAATATTGCTCTCAATGAAAGTAATATGATATACTTTCTTACTTCTTAGTGGATTCTATATCTTGTTAGTAAGTCATTCATTTTTTTTACAGATTGGGGCAAGTATAGATTCGCCGTGAAAAGCCTGCGGGTATTGTATGCAGGCTGAATACAGGGCGAGTTTAGCTGTAAACGGATGCTTGTTTCAATATCCACCTTCTGATTTTATCCTGTTAATTCTTACTTAAGGTTTCTCCTTATACCCGTGTATAAAGATATATTTTCAGCTATTTATAAAACACGCAGGATAGTAAAGATCAGACAAAAAAGCACATAGATATAAAAACAGAAGAATAGTATTATTTTGGAAATATGTTAATGTATATATTATATTATGATAAGGAGGTATTACATGCCAGGGCCTTTAGACGGAGTAAAAGTAGTAGAGATTACCATGTTTCAACAGGGACCTGTCGCAGGAATGAGGCTTGGAGACCTGGGGGCTGATGTGATTAAGGTAGAGCCGAAAGAGGGAGATCCTGCACGCGGATTTATGAAGATCATCGGGACGCAGGCGGGTCTTAAAGGGAGAAACTATTACTTTGAGAATAATAACCGAAACAAGAGAAGTATAGTCATCGACCTGAAAACGGAACGGGGTATGGAACTGTTTTTAAAGTTGATCGATGATGCCGATGTATTTCTCAATAATATGAGCATAGAAGCGCCCAAAAAGATGGGTATAGGTCCTGACGTTCTGTTAAAAAGGAATCCGCGATTGATATATGCTCAGGCATCCGGATGGGGAAGGAAAGGCCCCGATGCCAATTCGTATTCTTTTGATTATACGGGGATAGCACGGTCAGGCCTTATGATGTCGTGTGGCGAGCGAGGAGGACCGCCGGCGCAAATACTCCCCGGGATGGGTGACGAGCTTGGCGGTCTTATCTGTGCCTGGGGCGTTACTGCCGCTTTATATGCGAGGGAAAAGACAGGGAAAGGGCAACTCGTCGATACTTCGTTAATGGGAAGCCTTATTGCCTTATTGGGGCTGATCATGGCGGCGCCGGCAATACTGGGCAAAGAGTTCCCCAGAGAAGTGCGGGCGGAAGCGGGAAATCCGATCTATAACCATTATAAATGCAAAGACGACAAATGGTTGGCGCTTGCCCATCTTCAGCCGGACCGGTACTGGGGAAATGTATGTAAAGCGATGGATATGCTGGAGCTTCAGAATGATGAGCGATATAACAGCATTGAAGCGAGAGGCGAGCATGCGAAAGAATTGATCAAAATCATGGATGAGAAATTTGCCTCACGGGAAAGAGACGAATGGCTGAAAATACTACGTGATAACGGTTGCATTTGCACGCCGGTACAATCGCCGATAGAGGTATCCAACGACGTTCAGGCTATTGAAAACAACTATTTTGTAAATGTTGATCATCCTGTTTGGGGGAAGATAAAAGTAGTGGGATTTCCGTGGGATTTCAGCGGGACACCTGCAGCATGGAGGCGCGAAGCGCCGGAGTTCGGGCAGCATACCGAAGAGATTCTGCTTGAGATGGGGTATACGTGGGAAGATATTGCGAAATTAAAAGAGGAAAAGGTGATTAACTAGAACGAGGAGAGAATATGTCCACGGCAGTTGGTGACAGTGCTCTGTCAAGGTTAAAAAGATATTATAAAGAATACGGTAAAAGGGCGGAGGTGTTGAAAGCGCAGGGGACCAGGTTTATGGGGTATCTCTGTGCGTTTGTGCCGCTCGAGATAATACAGGCGGCGGGTTTTGTGCCGTTTCGTATAAAAGGCGACGTGAATGAACCTGTAACCAGGGCAGACGTGGACATGGAAACGCTGATATGTCCACTCGTGAGAAGCTGTTATGACCTCACGGTAAAAGGTAACTACGGTTTTTTAGAAGGAATCGTTATTCCTCATGCCTGCGACAGCATATGTAAAACATATAGTATCTGGGACTATACGTTTGATTTGCCCTATTCACATCTGATTAATGTGCCTCATAAGACTGACGATTCGTCAGTAGAATACTTCACATCGATACTCGGTACATTTTCAAAAAGCATCGGGAAATATGCCGGACATGAGATATCACAGGAGGACCTGCTTCAGGCAATCAAATCATATAATGCGAACAGGGCTAAAATGCGGAAGTTGATGGACTTCCGAAAGGCAGACCCACCTCTGATTACCGGTGCCGAATTAACTGAAATCTATGTTGCAAATGTGAGCATTCCTGTTGCTGAAGCGAATGAGCTTCTTGACAAAGCAATTGATGAAATCGGCAAACGTTCCAGGCCTGATTCACGCAAGAAAAGATTGATGGTTGTAGGAGCCCAAATCGACGATGCTACTTTTATAAATTTGATCGAAGAATGCGGTGCATACGTAGTAGCCGATGACCTGTGTCCCGGTATGAGGGAATACATGAATGATGTTGTCGAGAATGGTGACCTTCTGGAAAATCTGGCTGAGAGGTATCTAAGGAAAATAAATTGCGGCCGGACGTATCGTGAAAATAAGGGCACTTACGAAGATTCAATACAAGAACGTTTCGGTCATATAGGCAGAGCAATTAAAGAGTTCGATGTTGAAGCCGTCGTGTTATATCTATACAAGTACTGCGATCCTTTTGGTTTCGAAGTACCGGCGCTGAAAGGATATTTGAATTCCCTGAATATACCGGTATTGTATCTTGAAGATGAATATTCAATGTCCAGCATTGCGAGATTGAAGACCAGAATACAGGCTTTTATAGAAATGCTGGGCGATTAAAATGATAAGAGAAGTTGGTATATAAAATGACAGAGGAAATAAAACAGGAAGAGAGAAAGAAAAGGAAAACCGCTACGGAAGCTGCCGGCAAAATTGCGCCCATGGTTAAAGAAAGCATTAAAGGGTGTTTGCGGGCAAAGGAAGAGGGGAAAACGGTAGCGTATACATTTATTAACTGTGCTTATGACGAAATTATTCGGGCGATGGATATCGTGCCGATGTGGACGGAGAACTACGCGGGTATTTGCGGCGCCAAGCGCGATGCACAGAGGTTTTTGGAAAGAGCGGAAGCGGAAGACCTTTCGCGTTCTCTGTGTACTTATGCATTGTGTGGACTTGGGTTCGATGCATGGAGAGAAGAACTCGGGGAAATGCCTCCTGACTCTCCGTGGGGAGGACAGGCGCGCCCCGACCTTATGATCGGCAGCGGCCAAATGATATGTGATCCCAGAAGTAAATGGTACCAGGCAGCACAGCAGTATATGCCCGATGTCCCCATATACGATGTGGATATTCCGTGGCCTCCGTTCGAACGTGATTATGATTGCGGCGAGGTCGAGGAATACTATGTGAAATATATCGTTTCGCAGCT
>CAZAIO010000114.1:0-8357 GCA_964485235.1 uncultured Dehalococcoidales bacterium | reverse complement strand
AACCAGCGCTCGAATACACTACTGTAGCAATGCTCCAGATACGCCCCTTTTCTTGCCATCTGACGCTGCTCTTCCAGGCTGAAGTAATCCTGATGCCATCCACCAAGCGGATGAGTAATGATTATTTTTGTGAGCCCTTTACTCTTCGCTTCGTCCACAAGAATATATATTTCCGCCACAGACAGGTGCCCGGTAGCAAGGACAATATCGTGTTTTTTAATAATATCCAGTATATCAAGCACAACCGGCAACAGTTTTCCCTCATTATTGAGAACAGTGATACTCTCTTCGGTATCTTCATGATGTTTTGCACTGAATGTGGGCATCCAGACCATTTTTGCGCCCAGGTTTGCCGAGTATTCCAATGCATAAGGATTCAGACCACCGACCTCCCGGTTCATGCATATGCTGCCGATAACGGCAATATCAGGCACAACCTGATTCACAATATAAGCGATATTGGCAGTAGGACACTCATGACATTTCAGGACAATTGCCCGCATACCGGCTTCTCTGGCCTGCAGCGCTCCTTGCAGCGCATTCAGCCTTGGTTCGGGTGATGCTCCTGCATCCGGTCCGTGGTGAATATGCATGTCTATAGATCCACGAAGAAGTTCATCAATGTTACTCAATTACTCGCCCCCTTTTATATATTTTAAATAATTTATCCCGTTGATCTGCAACTTATATCGATATATGAACATTCTTCCCATGCGTCGTCGGGCAAAAGTTCTCAGCAGACAGCCGTAATACGGCTGTCAAACCTTTAAAAACCCCGGCTCCGTTAATCGTTCAATCCCTCGCAGCAAATATATACAGCGTTTTCTTTCAAAGTCGGCAATAGTGCCGGTTTTTCCCTGATTATTTTTATTACAGAGAATGCTACTATCGATATCGGGTATGCTGCCGGATTGAAGTTACGGGGGCTCGAATATACAATGGAACTCGATAACCACCCCGTCTTCTACACCGTTACTCTTCACATTCCGGTAAATAAATCGGCATTCCGGCATATAAATATTAAATCGCAGACTTGCTACTGTCAATATACTTTATGTCGGTATATACTATAGTGGCCTGAAGTAAGGGCTTACCGGGTCTTCCAGGTACATGCCTGTGTATTTATAAGAACTGGCGGCCCGGAGTCCTGCCCGGCTATTGCTTCAATCGGTAAAAGCGGATATAGTGACAAAGCTGGAATATATTCCATTCAAGGTCACAGTTATTTCTGTCCGGGTGCAACAGGCAACGATATCATCCGTGAAAACAGACGCCGGTGATTTCATTAAACGATGACGCCAGCAGTTATAGACATCAGTTTTATAGGAAGTCCGAATTATTATCATCGAATATCAGGCTGAGCCGCCAAACAGGAGAATTTGAAAGGACAGGGTAAAATGAAAAGAGCACAACAATTTCCCAACTTATTCCGACCGGGACACATTGGTAAACTGGAAATTAAAAACCGTATCGTTATGGCGCCGATGGCGCAAATGTGGGCTGAAATAGACGGCAGGTTCTCTCAGCAGCAAATCGATTATTATGCTGCAAGGGCAAAGGGCGGCACCGGCCTCATTATTACCGAGGCGAATTTTGTCGAAAGAAAAATCAGCCCTCCTTTCGATCCTCTGGCAGTGTACTTGGACTCCCCTTATCATGTGCCGAGGGCAAGCGAACTGGTAGATGCAGTGCACGACTATGGAGCTAAAATAGCCGTGCAGCTCAGCCCCGGACCGGGGCGAAATATGGACGGGGCATCATCCGGACGGACCCCCATATCCGCCTCGGCGGTACCGTCCTTCCATGATCCCGATATCCTCTGTCATGAACTTACTATAGAGGAGATAACAAGGATCGTCGAAGCATGCGGTGAAGCCGCCCGGAGAGCGGCACATGCCGGGTTCGATATGATCGAAATACACGCTCATAACGGATATCTCATCGATAATTTCATGACCCCTGTCTGGAATAAACGCAGGGACCGATACGGCGGGGATATCGAAGGGAGAATGAGGTTTCCGGTGGAGATAATAAAAGCCATGAGAGCCGCCGCTGGCGACAGCATCCCGCTCTCCTTTCGCTATGCCATAGACCACAGGTTCAAAGGCGGCCGCACTATTATAGAATCACAGGAAATCGCCCGTGTCCTCGAGCGTGCCGGGATAGATGTCCTGCACGTCGATATAGGATGTCATGACGCATTTCAATGGGTACAGCCGCCTAACTACCTCTCGACGGATGATTTTGCAGACCTCTCGGCAGAGATTAAAAAAGTAGTCAGCATACCGGTAATTACGGTCGGGGGTATCACTCATCCCGGCGCAGCCGAGCGTATCCTGAAAGAGAAAAAAGCCGATTTCGCCTGTTTGGGAAGGGCATTGATTGCCGACCCTGACTGGGCAGTTAAAGCTGAAAGGGGACAACCCCGTGAAATCCGCCCCTGCTTACGGTGTAATGAAGGCTGTATCGGGCGTGCATTCTATCTGAAATCCATGTCCTGTTCAGTCAACACGCTTGTCGGCAAAGAACACTACTACGCCATCACCCGTGCCGATAAACCAAAGAAGGTCGTGGTGGTCGGCGGCGGGCCGGGGGGTATGGAGGCAGCCCGGATAGCCGCATTGAGAGGACACGATGTCATGCTCTTCGAGCGTGACAGTGAACCGGGTGGCCAGCTTAAAGTCGCCTCTCAACCTGCGTTTAAAAGCGCCCTGCGGGAACTGGTAGAATATCTCGTTTTCCAACTGCATAAACTGGGGGTGAAGGTCGAGACGAATAAAGAGGTTACTCCGGATATGGTCTATCAAATCAACCCGGATGTGGTCATTGTTGCTACCGGGGCCAGGCCGGAAAAATCATCGCTCCCCGGCGCCCGGAGGAAAAACGTAATGACCGCGGTAGACCTTCTATCGGGCAAAAGAAAGGTGGGGAACAAGATCGTCGTGGTCGGGGCATCCCTCGTCGGTTGCGATACTGCCCTGTACCTTGCCCGGAAAGGCAAAAAGGTGAGCATACTTAAAGTCCGACCCGGCACTGAGGTTGTCACCGATATCAATCAGATAAACCGGGCAAGCCTTCTGGACCAACTGGCTCAAAACGGCGTGGACTTTCTCTTCGACCGCGTTATTAAAGAGTTCACTGCCGGAGGAGTAATGGTTACGGATAAGAACGGCAAACAACAAATGATCGAGGCGGACACCGTCGTTCTCGCTCTGGGCGCGAAACCGGAAAACAGCCTGGCAAAACATTTAAAAGGCAAAGTGAACGAGCTATATGTAGTGGGAGACTGTGTAAGCCCGCGAAAGGTCGGGGATGCAATGCACGAGGGATTTGTGGCAGGCTGGAGGATTTAAAGGAAATAACAGTCTGTTACATGGGATTTTTACCAGTATCGATATAGTATAAAGATAACGCCGGAGCATTTTCTGCCCCGGCGTATTTCATGCAGACCTGTTATATCTGTTTATTAAAGCATTTTAAAATCAGATTGCCTGAAATAAAAGGCTACTTGCCTGCCTTATCAAGTATCCGGTCGGCTTCATCAACGATAGACTTAATTACCTCGGCGCTGCTCTTAATGTCCTTTATCAGGCCGGCACCCGCGCCGGCGGGAAAAGGACCGTCATCCCAATTTCCGGTCAACCATTGAAGTGTCCCTACCCTGTGTAACTTCGCATGGTCCTCTTCGGTAGCCTTCCCGCTTTTCTCCAGTTGATAGTACTCCTCGACGAGCGGTGATTTCAGTGTCCGTACAAGTCCTACGTCTTTCCCGGACATAACCAGCGTGCCGTTATCGGCAGCGTTGACAATAGCCTGCTTGTAATTTATGTGTGCCGGGCATTCCGTAGTAGCAATGAACCGTGTGCCCAGGTAAAAACCTTCCGCTCCCAGTACCCGGGCGGCAGCTACTCCTCTCCCGTCGACTATACCGCCTCCGGCGATCACCGGAATTTTTACCGCATCAACGATCTCGGGAATCAGGACAAACGTAGGAATACGGTCATCTCCTACATGTCCGCCACCCTCGAAACCTACTGCAATAAATGCGTCGATACCTGCCTGTTCCGCCCTTTTTGCTTCTTCAGCATTATTGACAGGCAGAGGCCGGTAGAGGACTATTATCCCGGCATCCTTCAATTGCTTCAAATATTTTTCCGGCCTGCCGCCCGCAAGAACGACGATAGACACCTCTTCTTCCAGGATCACCTTCGCGCATTGGTTGCTGTAAAGCTCTTCAACATCCAGCGCCACGAGGTTTACAGCAAAAGATTTGCCGGTCAGCGATTTTACCTTGCGTATTTCACGACGCAGGATTTCCCCGGTCTCGATTGCATCGATAGTAATACCCCTGTCACCCGAATTCGGGCCTATAACCCCCAACCCGCCTGCATTCGATACTGCGGCTACCAGCTCCGCACCGGTAATGCGGCTCATCGGAGCCTGTATAATGGGATACTCGATGTTCAACAGTTCGCTTACTCTTCCTTTTTTCAATGTTATTGTCCTCCCTGTTTTAGATTACGCAGCGATACCCCGAAGCTCTCAGGGGCTTTATTTATTATCAATAAACATTAAGTCAATATTTTAGACCGTTTCTCCCCCGATGTCACCTGTCATCAGGTACAACTGTCACCGGTATGTTCATCCGTAGGAGTATTTCATCGTAGGTGCTATTGGAGAACAGTAAAAAGGATTTTGTATAATGTTCATTAGCTGTAAATACCGTCGGGAGAAAAAATGCTTGATATAGAACACATGGATAAAAAAGCCGTATACGAGAACATGCTCGCTTTACTTTACGCCGTCAATGCGGGGCAATTGAGGCTGGGCAGCCAGCTGGGAGAAATCTATTCATCTCTGCATAAAACCGGTGAGTTCATTGAACTGATAACGAAGCTTAACGAAGATTCAGGCAGATATGAAGCTAAAAAATTACGTGAAACGCTCGATATCAAAGGAACTGATATAGACTCGTTAATAGCGGTCCTGAAGCATTCACACTGGTTTGTATTTGAGGATATACGGGTGACGAAGCTGAATGATAAACGTTTCATTATGAAGACCTTCGACTGTACCTCTCAGAAGGCGAGCAAAAGAAGGGGAATAGAGATTAAAGATTGTACCAGCGGAGCCAATCTCTCATGCAGAAGGGGGTTCTTTAAAGAAATCAACGGTTCTGCTCAGGTGAAAAGGGTATTCGCCCCACCGGAACAGGACCCCGCCGGACCGGACAGCAACATCTCCTGTGCATGGGAAATTTCCATAGACTAAACTCCGGTTATCAGGTATCAGCTCGTTAAGGTAACACAGAGGTATCGGTATTGTTATCCGAAAAAGGGTATGATTGTCAGCTTGAAGGCTATTTATTAAGCAAGGGCTTCGTTATTATTTTATTATTATTTTGTAGATTATACTGGAGACCTTAGATTCTATTTTTTGCATATCCTGACGCGTCAGTGTTTCGGCGAAGACAATTTCTCCTTGCATGGTTTTAGCTTTAATAAAGTATTTATTAATATCGTAAGGCACTTTATCTGTTATTTGTCCGCCGGGGCTGACAGTGCCGATCCCCCTATCATCTCCGTAAAGTGTTGAATCATAAACGCTGTATACATAAACAGTTAATTCGTGGTCGGTTTGGTTTTCTATGATAAGTTCCATTGTAGGTGAACCCCAGGAAGGTAAGATACCGAACATAATCAAAGCAACACAAGAACCGCAAACCAAAAGACCGGCTAAAAGAATACCTAAAGCGACCAGACTAATAGCTTTTCCCCGGTTCATTGAATACCTTCCTGTAACATCTTGTATAAACATTGTAAATCGGACCATTGGAGATTTCAACACGATATACATATAGACCAATGCATTGTAAAATCCCAGCTTATTTCTGGTGTCACTGATTGGCCAGCAAGACCCCCCGAATACGGGGCATATAAAAACACATCCTTGATAACGGTGAGGAATAAAAAATGGTACCCCTGGTGAGAGTCGAACTCACGACACGCGGTTTCACCTGTTGTTACGGTTACCTCGTTGAGGTGACACGAAAAAAACACAGGTCAACATTTAATCGGACAGTAAACTGCTTACAAGACGGTTTATGCTGACATTGGATTCGGCTGCTTTCATAGCAATACGTCTGTGCAGGTCCGGCGTTATGCGTACGGTAAAAACCCCTTTATATTTTCTGGTTGCAATAGGTTCAGGGACAGGCTCATTCCTGGCTTTCATATCATCCACAACCTCATCTACAAGCTCGCGAATGCCGTCAAAAGCAGCCTGCGGGCTATCAGCCAGCCAGCTTAAACTCGGAAACTCTGTACACAGACCCACGTATTCCCGGTCTTCCTCCGACCACGTTACTCTATATGTGTAATATTTATTATTCTCAATCCTCGCTGTCGTCATCTTGTACTCCTAACTTCTCTATTGCCCTGAGCACCTGTTTTACCTGATACGCTTTCGCCTTGTCGTTATCATCCTGCAAGTTTATCCTTGGATCACCCGCCCGGGGCATGGTATATACAATATGTGAACCGCTCTTGCGGCCTTTCCCGAAGTAATATTCACACACCTTACATGCATCGGCAAACCTGATATTATTCGGACTTTTTCCCATTGCGCGAATAATATCATCTATTGAACTCATATCTTAATCAATGGTATCAATAGTGATACCATAAGTCAAGCGAAATGATTGTAAAAAGATATCAATTTGTAGCTCAAATTTGAGTGCGAGATACTCGCATCGAGGGACCTCCTGGTCAGGGACGAACCGGATACAATCAGTAAAAACAGACTAAATAAAATTTATCTCAGGCGTCGCCTTGCCCGAAGGCAAGACGCCAATAATGACAGGAATGTAAGAGGTATCCGTATTATGTCAAACAGCAGTGTATAAAATCAGCCTATTTCTGTAATGAAGCAATCAGACTGCTTGCTGCTTTATCCCTTTGTAGCATTAACCTGGTGGCTTTTTCCCCCGCCTCGATTGCTTCCGCTGCACGGTGATATTCCCAGTATCCGATGGTCTTTTGGGGAGAAGTAATAGCAATATCGGCGTCAGTCAGATTTTCCATGGCAAGACGATACTCGATAACGGTAAGTGACTGGCTGAGGACTTCAAATACGCCCGGTTCCCTCGTTGTGATAGATTTTGGTTTAACAGAGAAAATGCCGTACGGTTTCCTGGCAACCTGCCGCTGAATTCTGGGCTGTTTATAAAGCAAAAATTTGCGTATGCCCTCCTCTATACTGCTGATACGCGATCTATTATATTGTACTTTAGCACCCGGTATAATAGGCTTCCACATTTCATCGTCCAATGCAGAACTGTCGTTTCCATGTCCGTCATTTACAGATGTACTGATTATTACAGGCATCACTCCGCTGGTCGGGTCGGGAATCGCATTAACACCGATAACGAAGTCCGCACCCATATCGCGGCACACGCTCACCGGCACTACATTGACCAGGCCGCCGTCAACCAGATAGCGGCCTTCATGATAGACCGGCGTAAAAATGGTGGGAATTGAAATACTTGCGCGTATCGCCTGTATCAGCGAGCCTTCCGTAAAAACTACTTGCTGCCCGGTATATAAATCAGCCGCGACGGCAGCATATTTATATTTAAGCTGAGAAAAACCGATATCGCCTACGATGGACTTGAGCAGCGCCACGATTCTCTTCCCCTGGATAAATCCGCTTTTAGGCAGTGCCACAATATCAGTAAGCCAGATCACCTGTTTCCAGTTTATACTGCAGGCAATATGTTTCAGGTCAGCGGACTTCAATCCGCTGGCATACAATGCACCGATAATTGAGCCCATACTGGTACCCGCGATAATATCGGGGACGATCCCGTATTCCTCAAGAACATTCAAAACCCCGATGTGGAACATGCCTCTGGCAGCCCCGCCGCCCAGTGCATAACCGATTTTCCTGTCCTTTTCAATCATAGTTTCATCACCCTGCTTTCAAGCGACCGTTAATAAAATTGTAGCATAATTACGCAATGTCCTTATTGATACGAATATTGTTTCAGAACAATTATGACAATATATACAAATTATATAAAAGTCAATTCAGTTTCATCGAAATAGCAGGCATCTGCACAGTCAACAAAGATAGAAATAAAAAATGGTACCCATGGTGAGAGTCGAACTCACGACACGCGGTTTAGGAATTCGTCAATGGCACTGTTTCCCCGTGTTTTCCCATGCTATTCCATAGCTAAAAACTCAGTTTATCGTCCATTGTATGTTGGGGGATATTTCAGTTTTGTGCCAGGTGGATTAGCAAAAGGATTAGCAAAAAAGATGGTTATTACCTTGAAGGAATTATATTGGTCACAT
>CAZAIO010000113.1:0-8415 GCA_964485235.1 uncultured Dehalococcoidales bacterium | reverse complement strand
GGCAGATAAAACCGGCATTACTCAGGTGGTGCTTATCGAGTTTCCGAGAGAGGGCATGAAATCTATCGGTTTTATAACTAATGAGTTTACCGATAAATCAGGGGAAAGGTTATTGAATATATTGATACCCACTGCCCCGAATCCTACATCCGGATTTCTTCAGATTGTGAGAGAGCGCGATGTGGTTCGAACGAAGATATCGATCGACGATGCCTTGAAAATGATAATATCGATCGGCAGTAATGTACCACCCGGGATGAAAGAAAAAATATCGGTCATGCATCCGGATAAAGCTGACCGGCAATCTGATATTATAAAGGAGTAACAGGTTAGAGTGACCGGAAATTCGTCAATCCGGCTGTAATTTTTATGCAAATGTTCTTGTAGAAATAATTACCGGAAGAAAAGGAGGACTACTACATGTTTAATAAAATTCTGGTGCCGATGGACGGCTCACGATTAAGCGCAAAGGCGCTTCCTTATGCAATCGAGATGGCAATGAAGTTCGATGCTCAAATCATGTTGCTGCGTGTGGTGAAGCAGTCTACACCTGTTCTTATTACAGACCCTTCAGGTATGGGAGGCTCTATGGGGGCCCAGATGTCCATCGAAGCAGCCCGTTATACCGATAAGCAAAATATCGTAAAAGCAGAGCGATATTTACATGCGCACGTAAAAAAGCTGTTGGAGAAAGGCATCAAAGCGTCTTCTACGGTACTCATGGGTAATTCGGCCGAATCGATTATCAAGTGCTATCGTAAAAACCATATGGATACAATCGTGATGACCACGCATGGAAGGAGCGGATTTAGACGTGCCATTCTGGGGAGTGTCGCAGATAAGGTCATTCATCAGCCCGGAATATCGGTTTTCGTAGTCCATCCTAAAAACTAGACATTATATTTTTACGGGTCCAGACCGGCAATAATGTAAGACTCAAGGATGTGCTCAGGTTATAGTCCGGACCGGAATTATTCCCGGTCCGGACCGCTATGTACGGCTAAAGGAGCTGGCAGGAGATCGCCGGAGTATTATGTATGCGATGGCTCGCCGTTTCCCCCTGCCAGATGAGCGATTAGTTTTATAAATATAACCACCGTAGCGATTCCCAGACCGACGGCAATCGCGATCAACACTATAGTGGTCAGTATCGATAACGTAATCGCCATGTTTGTTGTACCCGGTGCGGCGCCGAAATTGAAAGGAAAGATAATAAGCAAGCTTACCACTGCAATTATGCTCAGGATATTCAGGATTATCTGTGTGGTCTGACGGAGCCAGTGCCTATCGTATCTGAGCAGTATAATATGGCCTGCGATAGCGAGGAGAAGCGTGGCAACCAGTATTGGCAGCCATTCATAATATGCATCCGTCAATATAGGCGTTCTGGTCCAATAGATATTACTGCCGGAGATATGCTGTTCGTAAAAGGCTATATAGCTGCTGAAGAAGGAGAAGAATATCAGCACTATCATGCTCCAGATTATTGCCGCGGATGATGCCGCAATTCTGCCAGCCCTGGTATTTTTATAGCGTATTCGTTTCTTCTTTCGGGTGTCCTCTTCTTTTTCCGGCTCGACAGACGTTTTTTGGATTGCCGCTGATTCTTCTTTCGATTCAACCTTTGTCTCATCTGCCGGCTCTGCTTCAGTTTCTCCGGTCACTTCATCCTTTGTATGCATATACGGTTCACCCGGTGGAAACGAATTTCCGGCAATATCGCCGGCAACCGGTATTTTATAATGTTCTCCCTGATAAGCCTTGATCATAAGCACTATCCAGAGAATGAACATCACAATCCCAACCACTGCTCCCAGAATACCGCCTATAAAAGGTATTTTACTTAAAATAATGCTGATCAAGGTCAATGTTCCGAAAATAATCGTGGACTGGAGCGCGTGGAAACGAACGTAGGAGTCTTTCTTCTCGAGGATCAGAAAAATAATGCCGGTGACCCAGGTGCCGAGATAACAGAGAAATCCGGCTACATTCGAGTCCAGGCCGGTATCCGATCCGGAAGGTCTTTCTTTTATCTTTTCTTTCTCTTGCTGTTCCGCCTCAAGACGGGCTTTTTCTTCTTCGTATATTTTGCGCCGTTCTTCCGGTGTGAGATCCATCGCAATACCTCTTCACTCTATCTTAATTTAAACATAATGTGTAATCGCTTTATTATATTGTGTCGGGCTGGCCAGCGCAATAGAATGGTTACAGGATACAAAACGCAATAAATGGTGTATGTGTTTACGATGAACAGCGGATAACGGTGTTGCGTCTCGACGAGTATAGCTTATATAAATTCAGCTATCGTCCGAGATATGCCTGTCTCACATATTCGCTGTGAAGAAGCTCTTTTCCCGTTCCTTCGAGCGTAATATGCCCGTTTTCCAGGACATATGCCCTGTCGGATATTTCAAGCGTATGCCGTACGTTTTGTTCGTTTAACATAACGGTGATGCCCTGTTCGCGAAGGGACTGTATAACTTTAAAGACTTCTGCTACCAGAATCGGTGCCAGTCCGTATGAGGGCTCGTCGAACATACATAGTTTTGGTCTTGACATCAGTCCGCGTCCCATAGCCAGCATTTGCTGTTCACCACCGCTCAATGTCGTAGCCTGTTGACCGGCTCTCTCTTTTAAAATGGGAAAGATCTTGAAAACCTGCTCAAGTGTTTCATTTTTTACCTTCCAGGCGTGCATTGAATATGCACCCATTTCAAGGTTCTCTTGTACGCTCATTTCCTTGAAAATACGTCCTCCTTCGGGGATATATGATATGCCCAACTGTACAATAGGTTACGGAGTAATCTATCTATTCTATTTCCCCAGATAGGCCATTTTAACAATATCGCTATTTTTTATATTAGCAGTATCGCCTGCGAGAACAACTTTGCCAACCTGTAGAACGTAGCTTGTATGGGCTACCTCAAGAGCAAGGTGAATATTTTGTTCCACCAGCAAGATGCTTACCCCTTTTTTATTAATGTCTTTAATAACCTCACCCAATCGCTCAATTATCATGGGAGCTAATCCGAGTGAAGGCTCATCCATACAGAGGAGTCTGGGAGTATTCATCAGTGCTCGCCCGATTGCCAGCATCTGCTGTTCACCTCCACTCAGGTTCCCGGCATTTTGTTTGCTTCGCTCCAGCAATATGGGAAATAACCTGTAAACCTCTTCCAGGTTTCTGTTTATTTCATTATTATTCTGGCGTAATTTGGCGCCTAATTTGAGATTATTTAAAACACTTAAATATGGAAAAAGCTGTCGTCCTTCCGGGACTAAAGAAATGCCCATTCGTACAATATCCGACGTTTGCTTGCCGCTGATATTTTGACCCATATACCATATTTGTCCAGAAGTTAAGGGTGTTAGCCCGGTTAAGGCACGTAAAATAGTACTTTTACCTGCTCCATTAGCGCCAATAATACTAACCAGTCCTCCTTGCGGAACCTGAAGAGACACATTCTGAATTGCCACAGATTTCTCGTAATGTACGGTTATATTTTTAATTTCGAGAATCATTTTTACCACCAAAATACGCTGTGATTACATGTTCGTTTTCCCGGACATCAATTGGACAGCCTTCACAGATTTTCTGGCCAAAATCGATAACTACTACCCGATCGCATAAGTCTAGAATCTGCATATTATGCTCTACAATTAAAATAGTCATTCCCTGCTGTTGCAATTTTTTTATTGCAGCCATGGTAAAATCAATCTCCGATGGATTCATACCGCCCAACGGCTCATCCAGTAAGAGTAATTTTGGCTGAGTAGCCAGAGCCCTGGCCACTCCTAGCATTTTTTGATATCCATGAGGAAGGTTTTTAGCTAATTCGTCCTTTGTATTATCTAATCCGACCAACTGCAAGATCTTGATAGACTGCTCAAGTATAAAAGCTTCATTACGGCGGTAAGTGGCAGTATTAAAGAAGATGTCAAACAGGCTTGACTTAGGATGCAGATAGAAAGAAGCAGAGACATTTTGTAAAACGGTAAAGTCGCCAAATAAGGGATTCATCTGAAAAGTCCTTCCTATTCCCAGGGCTGCGACCTCATGACTTTTTTTACCGGTAATATTTCTATCCATAAATAATACCTTACCTCTGGTCGCGGGAAATACGCCGGTTATTAGATTGAAAATAGTGGATTTTCCTGCTCCATTGGCACCGATAAGACCTACTATCTCGCCTTGATCAATATACATATCAAAGTCGGAAACAGCCATCAGACCGCCAAATTGTTTCGTAAGTCCTATAATCTCAAGAAGCATCGATAATTTTTTTCTCTTTTCTGCGGTTTAGGTACCGTGAATATATAATATTAGGCAAGCTTGCCAGACCTTGAGGCATCAGGTAGATAATCAGAGCTAATATAACGATAGAAACATAAGGTAAATATGTTTTTAAATTCCGGGACAACTCGGGAATAAGCATCATAATTATCGTACCGATAATAGGCCCCGAAAAGCTCCCTATACCACCTACGAATACATATACAGCAATCCACAAGGTAGTCATAAAATTAAAACTTGTAGGTGACAATACCATGTTATAAGGAGCGTAAGCTGCACCCGCTAGGCCTACGAAGAAGCAACCTATCGCCACGGCGAATATTCTGTAAAAACTCTCATTAATTCCTATGCTGGAGGCCACAAGGTGTGATTGAGCAATAGCTTTTAAATTCATACCAATACGGCTAAACTCAAACCTGTACAGGGCGATACAGCTAATCACGGTCAGTCCTAAAAAGAAATAATAATAGGCAATTTTAGAGTTGCCGGAAAAGATGGGGTGGGTATCAGCCATACCACTATAACCACCAGTCCAAATCCCGCCAGCCTCGATTACAAATATTACACCTATTCCAAAGAATAGAGTGCCCATAGCATAATAAAATGCTCTCAATCTGGAAAAGGGGTAACCTGTGACAATACCTATAATCATTGTTGCTACGGCGGCTGCAGGGATAACGATATATGATGGCCACTTCAACCACATCGCTGCCATGGCGGAGAAATATGCGCCGAGACCTAAAAAAGCTCCATGTGCCAGAGGAAACTGGCCGGAAATATTGATAAAGCGAAAACTTGCAGCAGCTATGATGTAAACGAAAATTAAGTTTATAACATAGAACATATAGTCGGAGCTAAGGAATAAAGGTACCAAGGCGAATGCTAATAGTAGCAGTGTATAAAAGGAAGGCCTCAACCATTTTTTCATTTGATTACCAAACATAATAATGTAATTTTTATATGTATTTTCATGATCATGCTTCGAGTCCGAAGAAGCCTTGAGGCTTGATAAGCAAAATAACGACGATTACCATAATTACGATTGCGTCGCTTGTAGCTCCGCTTGTCAAAATTGGTAAAATAGAATCTAGACTGCCCAAGATCAATCCGGCAATAAGTATCCCATTTATACTTCCTATCCCGGCGATCATCACCAGAATCAGCACTTTGACCAGTATATAGTCTCCCATAAAAGGGGTTAAATATAAGAAAGAACCCATAAAACATCCGGCTATTGCTGCTAAAGCACACCCAATAAAAGAAGCAAGAGCTGATATGCGATGGATATTAATACCTTGTAAAGCGGCTCCCAGTATATTTTGTGAAATAGCCAGCATGTGTAGCCCCAATCGTGTCTTGTATGCAAACCATAGTGTTATAAGCAGTAGGATAGCGCTGATTCCAAAAATTATCAGCCTTTGGTTGCTGATCGAAATTTGCCCTAATTGCGAAGAGCCCTCTACGAAAGGGGGCAAACCTAACGTTTGAGTTCCTGCGATAATATTTACCGTTGTCTCAAGAAATATAATAATAACGACGCCTATCATGACTATACGGTTAAAATCACCGATAAATGGTCTGAAGCAGAACTTTTCCAAGAATAATCCAAACGAACCTACAATTGCGGCTGAAAGTACTACCGCTATCCATGGGTTAAATCCAAATGTCGTTATAAATATCAATCCAATATAGCCACCGATCATATATATAGCGCCGTGTGCCAGATTCAAAATTCTAAGCATGCTAAAAAGAAAGGCAAATCCCAGCGCCACCAGTATATATACGGAAGACAACATCAATATGTTAACAATACTTCCTACTATTAGATCCATGTTATAATTTTTCCTTTATTTTTGATCATATATTACCGGTAGTATTTTTCTGGTCGATACAAATCTTGAGGTGAGATATAAGCTCTCACCTCAAGATTTGTAGTATTAAATGATGAAAACTAAGGAATTGGTTCTATATCTACCCATCCGGATTCTACTTTGCCATTTCTCACTATCTGGTAGGGGCTAGGCATGGTCAGGGCATGGTCGGTGATACCAAAAACTTGAGATCCGGATATTACACCTGGTCCATATAAAGTATCAATGGTCTTCATTTTTAGCCACTGGTCTCTCACAATGCCGGGGTCTAGACTGTTAGCTGCTTTAATAACGCTGACCAGGGCATAAAGAGCATTAGCATTCATCAGGACAAGTGAAGGGGCTTTACCATTATTTTCATCTGTAAGAGCTTTTATAACGGCATTCAACTGGGGTGGATTACCAGGGACGTCCATTGCAGCGCCGGCCGTGCTTACATTCTCACACGTTGATATACCGGCTATTTGTATTACATCACCGAGGGGACAAATAACGCCTGTAATATAAGGTCTATTATCCCCCAGACCCCTCAGATCTTTGGCAATACTGGCAATCATTGGAGCGTTGCAATCTATGTGGAGTATAGCATCTGCTTTAATCGATTTAATCTGAGACGCTGTAGGACTGAAATCGGTCTGTGTATTAGAATAGGTAACAAAACCGGCCCATGTGATACCGGCATCGGCCAGTGTTTTCTGCATAGCCGGTTGGATATATGGAGTATTCCCATCATCAGGCCTCATTACTACTGCTGACTTCGCATTCGGGAAATATTTTTTTAAAATTTCAATGGCAGTTTCGAATGATCCAAGACTACCAGACCCGGCGAGAAATGTATTAGGTGTAGATGCATCCATATTTCCTGGCGAATTCCCGGCGAAGCTTATAACATTCATTACATTTGCCTTTGCAAAGATAGGGCTTGAACCGAATGGCCACAATGCTGTTGGACCTGCAATAAACTGAACTTTGTCATCGTCAATGAGTTTCCTCGCCGCCGCAGCAACACCGTCCATAGTACTTTGCCCGTCTTCTGTAACAAGCTGAATTTTATAATTCTGGCCTTGAACGGTAATTCCTCCTTGATTATTAATATATTGTGCAGTTACATCTAGTTCTTTCTCTTGTAAAACATCATCTACAGACCACCAACCTGTTACGCAGAGCAAAGAGCCGATGAGTAAAGTTTTCTCTTGTTGCTGGGAGGTGGGGGTAGTAGGCGAAGTAGGTGTGCTCGGTGTGGTTGGCGTAGTCGGTGTTTGTGTTTTGCAGGCACTACATAAGGTTACTGCCAGCAATGTTAATAGTATTAGACCGGTAAATATTATCTTTTTCACCTGTTTCTCCTCCTATCGCTTCTTCTTCTCAACAGACACCGATATTTTCGTAACTTCACATTATTTCTCACCTCCTTGAAACTATCAGAATATTTTTACTCAATATTAATTTAAGTGATTACCAGACACAGGTTTGTTTATTGTGAACAATTTGATATTCAGTCGAACTATGTATACCCCCCTTTTCACCTCCAGGAAAGAACCGATCCCTCTTTGTAAATCTGGCAGTCAATTACAATGTGGATAATTTGAATAATAGAATCTAGAAATATATAAAGTAACAATAACGGTTGTAATTCTATAACTTATACTTATAAGTTGTCAATACTTTACATATGCCGTAGTTAACATAGCATAATAGAATAACGTATATATCAAAGTGTCTTTCGCTCTATTTATCCATACGAACATATTATTGAAAATATTTTTACGTATAACCTGATAATAAAAATATCCAGTCTCGTACATGTCATCTATATATATTGAGATATAAATGCATTTAGCGGAATACTGTTTAAAGCTGCAAGTGGACTATTTTTTTTTACAAATTTTCCGGCATTTTAAAACTATTTATTAATATGTCTGTCCTTTTTCATAAATATATTTGTTCCTGAATAGATATCTGTATCGTTCGTATGGTTAATTGTGGTATCATGAAGCCGCCCGGGTTTTATTATTCCACAACAATGGAGTCAACCGGGTACAGAAAATTATTTATCTGCATCATGTATTTTAATCACACGGCTTATTTAGTTGAGACCATGTAAAATTTCCCGCTTGATTGAAAGTTATGCTGACAGGACTAAGAGAATAAAAATGAAAGAACGGATGTGTAATTTACTGGAGCCGTGTGAAACACCTGAAGCTCCGCTCTGTCCTATACAGGTCAATACGATAAAGCACGGAATCTGGT
>CAZAIO010000112.1:0-8452 GCA_964485235.1 uncultured Dehalococcoidales bacterium | reverse complement strand
GTGATCGAGTACTACACTGCCTCGGAGCGGAAAGTGCGGGCCATTTTTGAGATCAGGGTGACACCGTCTGACACGGACCCAGCAAATAAGTCATCGATCGCATCCTCAGTATGGGGACGAGTTCTCCATTGAAGGCATTTCCCCAGCCCGCTGGCTACACAATGCGACGTATTCTTAACAAATGGTCTTTACGGCGCTGCAGGTCTTCGGAAGGGGATGACATGTTATAGCTGCCGGATGTAATATAGATTTGTAAAAACGGACGCGTAATATGTCGGTCGAGCAAGTCGGTAAAGATATAGAAAAGGCAGACTGAATATTTTTCAGTACTGATATCAGGATGGATAAAATAGTGAAGACGAAAACGATCAAACAGCATATCACCTTCAGGGCCAAACCGCATGATGTGTACGAGGCATTGATGGATTCTGCTAAACATGCCGAATTCACCGGCGGAGAAGCGCATATCAGCCGCGAGGTTGGCGGCAAGTTCAGTGCTTTCGATGGATACAGCCAGGGAGTCAATATTGAGCTTGTACCCGATCATAAGATAGTACAGAGCTGGCGGGCCGGCGACTGGCCGGAAGATCACTATTCAAAGGCTACCTTTATAATAGAGGAGGATAAAGGCTATACCCGGTTAACATTTATGCAGAGCGGAGTGCCGGAAGATCGATACGATGATATAGCACAGGGCTGGCAAGACTACTACTGGGAACCTATGAAGAAGATGCTGGAAAGATAGGAGGATGCATACCTGGTCCGGCTATGGTCTTTAGTTATGGCATATATATAGAGCTTAATCACCCGAATGTTTCATTTAAAAAATCGGCAGCGTTTGCCGGTCCGTTCCACTCTTTAAGCACGGCTTGAAAGGCCTGCGCTTTTTGCCTGGCATCATCATTGTGTAAAAGCGATTCTATCGACTTTATTACCTGCTCTGCGGTGACCCGCTTCTTGCGAAGCCGTATTGCAAACCCTTTGCGGACGATAGTGTCGAGGTTCCATTCCTGCTCCGGATTACCATTCGCTATGCCGATGATCGGCGTTCCGGAGTAACAGGCGGTCATGACCGTGCCTATGCCGCCGTGAATCACCGAGATATCTGCCATAGGGTTCACCTTATGGGCAGGAAGATAGCCCGTAGCTATAACGTTTGGCGGGACCTGGACTTTTAATCTGGTGATGAGTGGTTTCACCGGCGCGATCACATTATAAGGCGTGCCTTCAAACGCCTGCAAAATACGTATCACCGTTTCCTCTGCCCCGGAACTTCCCATGGCAAAGTAAATAACAGGCTTATCGTGCGGCAGAAGCTCGATTTCCGGGGGGACCGGGTAATTAAGCCGGGCAAATAGTGCGCCTGTATAACGGTAACGGCCTTGCAGCCGGTCGGGGACCGGTGTATCTGTAAAACCCTCCGGTTCTGCAAAGAGGGTATAGTCCCCCTCGAAGTAGGTCGATCCCGGAAAGGGCCCCACACCGTAGGTCACGGCAACCTTGTTAAAGAAACCGGTAAGGAGCGAAAAACTCAGGTCGCTCGTGATCGAAGACAGGCGGTTGAGCCATCGGTCCGGAATAATGCGAAGGACAGGATAATCGATAGCATCCGGCCAGGTGGAATATTTCTTCACGTGTTCCAACAGCCATGTCGTTTGCGTTACCCAGACCAGGGGGACACCGGCAACGCGCGCCGAAATGGGAATCGAGAGACAGAACCCTGTGAGCACTGCCGCCGGTTTGAGCTCTTCATAGATTGACCTCTCTGAGTCAATGCGTTTGCGCAAGTCCGCTTCGGTGAAAATGTCGCCGAACTTTTCTCCCCGATCGATTGACCACCAGCGTTGAATTTTCTCTTCGGTCAGTTGCGGTTCAAGCTCACGAATCTCAAAGCCTTCTTCGACGATATAGTTATAGTTCCTGTGAGTGCCGTCATAACTTAAAAACACACACCTGAAATCCCGCCGAGCCTCTTTGGCGATCTCGAGCATGCGTGTTACTTCAGCGAGATTATGAGCTTCAGGAGCGAAAAGGAGCGTTTTTACCATAATAATTGACCTGCCTGATTAAGAATACCACCTTCCGGATAAATTTACACAAAACAGGGCCTGTTAACCATGGCAATAGAACCGGATTTATTTTTACTATTATTACGGGAATAAACAGGATCGTCCCCGCCGCTCACATGGCCAGCCGGGACGGCATGCCTGTGGTGATCGAGTACCCATCAGCTCACTACAGAAAAGGCAAGCCATTTTGAGCCGAATGTGATTCACATTCAACCTCATCACAGGGGTTGGACGCCCCCGACCCGGTATCAAAACAGGCTGGTCCGTTTGTACAGAGGTCACCGAAGGAGTGTGCTAAAGTTAACGGCTGTACTTTAAATACCGGTAATTTTAATTCCGGGATAAGGTCTATCAGCCAGTAGAGAGGTAAGATGATAATGGACTCCGAGAAACAACTCCAAAAAGCTAAAGAACAGGCAAAAGAGCATACTGCCGAGGAATCGGCCCTACTGGACAGAGAGCAGAAGATTCAAAAAGGGCAAGAGGAAAGAGAATCCAAACGTGAAATAAAGCGCATTGCGGAAGAACCGGCACGATTTGCCAGGGAGCAAGGCGAGAAGGGAAACCGATCTGGCCAAAGAACAGGCGATAGTCGAGGAGCAAGAGGCGAGAAAGCACAAGGATAGCAAGCGAATAATCAAATAAGACTTTCTTAAGGTGTCACCTGTTCTCAGATGTCCCTGACAGACGATACGGTCAGCCGAAGACGGGGGACACGTAAACCGATATAATCGGGGCAACAATCGGGCCGGGCAGGCAGGTTACAAATAGCATGCCGGGCCGGGTGAATGCATTTCCCGCTTGAACCATGTCTTTGCTACCGATGTTGAAAAAGGTCCATCTTTATAGTCAGTTTTTTATTACCTGAGCATAAACACATATCAATATTTTATTTGCGGCAGTAGACAGGACGCTAATAAATATTCTAATATTAATAAAGGCACTATAAATATGTGTTTACAAAATTAAGCACAATATTGTAGAATTTCTTAATATCAAGCGTAGTTGTAACTGTAATAATGAGAGGAGATATCTATGAAAGGCGAAGAAAAGGTTATTGCGACTTTGAACTCTTTATTAGCGGATGAACTCACCGCCATCAATCAGTATATGGTACATGCTGAAATGTGTGAAAGCTGGGGATACGATAAACTCGGCGAAGAAATCCAGAAGCGTGCCATAGAAGAGATGAAACACGCTGAAAAGCTTATCGAACGTATTTTGTTTCTTGAAGGCATCCCCGTCGTTAGTGAACTCAGGAAAATGCACATCGGTGCAGATATTCCCAAGATGTTTGCCAGCGATAATGTCCTGGAAAGCGATGCTATCAAGGCTTACAATACGGGTATAGTGGTATGTGGCGAGGCCAGAGATTTTGCTACACGTGAGGTATTGGAGGGCATTCTCAATGACGAAGACAAACATATAGACGATATTGAGGAAGTCCAGGATCAGATTGAACAAATGGGAGTTCAGATATTTCTCTCTCGTCAGATCGGATAAAGATATCCCGATCTATTCATCAATCTTGAATAAATAAGATTAATTAAATTGAGGGGCTTTGCTCTCGTATCACTCTGCAAGAGTTAGACTTGCGATTTTTGCGGTTGACTGCTGCTCACAGATGAGACTGACATAGTAGTACGGGCGCCTGTGCGCATAACACATAAAAAAATAGCATCAGCACGTTATAAAATCTTGGGGTACGGCTATTGATGACCTGAATTGTCAGGGAATAAGCATGTTCAGGAAGAGCTTTTTGCCATCATCGATTTGAATACTTCCAGTCTGCGTTTGAACTGCACATGGTTATAAGCACGCGGGTCGAAGTTTTCCCATTCCATTACCAACACAGGTAACCCTAATTCTTTTTTTATTGCCTCGCTGATAATCAAAGCGTCGGCAACAACCGTACGGCACCCGACATGATATCGATCCAGAACACCATCGATATGAAAATTTTTACATTGTTCAATAATGGAGGGAATCCTTCCTGCAATGGTTAAATCGAGCGGGGCCTGTTCTAACTGGAGTCCAAATTTCATGTAAAGGTTTTCCGATGTCTTTTTGAAAGGGGCCGGTGTATTCGTATCGAGAGCAACGATCGCTATACCGACCTCACATGCCAGATGTTCCAGTCTGGGGTCTGTTTGTCCGGCTGGAAGGATTGCAAGTACTCTTGGAGCCCCTTTCTCAACTACGCCAATTCCTTTATCGACCCTTTGCCGCAACTCATCGTAAAGCGAGTTGATTACTTCTGTTGCTTCGGCAATACCGTCGATACTCAACGTTAGTGAATTGAGGCACATCCATAAATTTTCATGAGTGGGGCTTAGCGGCAAGGGATCGCTGCTCCTGACAAGTTCTCTCAACCTGCCCAGCGCATTACCGAGCTTGCCCTTGGCTTCCATGACATCATTTAACATGCCGTCATTTATCTCGACGCCGGTTACCTCCCGGATTTTTTCCACGAGCATTCTCAGGCTTATCGCAGTTAAGCCTGCAATTCGGTCTATCGGCTCAGGGTATTCGCATGACTCTCTGTCTTTACAGGTATCGATATACCATACCGGTATATCATAGAGTTCATGCAATATTTCGAGTGTTTTCGGAGCTGTTTCACAGAGAAAACCTGCGGTTATCAGCAGGTCAGGTTTCGGGAAAAAGCCATTAATAATCGAACCTGCAAGTGTCTTTACATTGCCACAATGAGCCATCAGTCCTGCTTTAAGCCATTTATTCTCTGCAGCTTCGATGACAGGGACAATTTTACCGAAGATACAGCCATATACTATTTGAAATGCCCAGGACTGACTGATGGCAAAAACTTTATCGGACCCGGATACTAATGCCGAACATATCAAATCGACGCCCGGAGCCATGAATCCGTAGATAATCTTCTTATCACCTTCTTCTTTTACAAGCACCGCATCGACCAGTTCTTTTACTGCTAAACGGAATATCTTCCGTACTCCCTTTAATTCTATGTCGTAATATTTTTTTAGCCTTTGTTTTCCATTCCCGATATCGTCAGCGCTAATACCCAACCTGTCGAATGCTCTGCGTATTCCTGGCAACTCTCTCTCGATTTCCTCTTCTTCGAAACCGCATAAATTCAATAGTTCAATCATTTTTCAGTAACCCCTTTTGCTGAATTGATAATAGCTAAAATACAAACTTTTAATTTACCTGCTGCGGATATTGTATAGTCCGGTTACAAATATGCTCAGTCGCCTTTTGACAGGCATAGCCGCAATCGAAATTGTAACATGGTATACATTAAAAAACTACACTATATGATTGATTATATTGTTCACCTGAATTTTTCCGGCAGATGAAGCGTTCGCTGTTGCGTGTTTTAGTGACAACATATTATGTAAATTTATCCGTCTCTCACATCCTCCTGGTTGAAGCGATAGCATTACTATTTATACCTTATACAGTTTTATTGACTGCGACTAAAGTTACAGTATTATTTATCCCCTATTGCTAGCATAATAGCAAGAACTATTATCAATATTGTCATGCATAAAGATTGCAGACAGAGACAGGCTATTATTAACGTATTAAGAGGCACGACTTCACACCCTGATGCCGACTGGATATATGAAAAGGTACGGACGTTGATACCCAACATCAGCAAGGGCACGGTGTATCGCAACCTCAAGATTTTACGTGATACGGGTATGATTTCCGAATTGAATCTCAGCGGCACGGTAAGTCGATTCGAATCAAGGCAGGACAATCACTATCACTTCCGCTGCGAAAGGTGCGGACAGGTGAGTGATATAGATATGCCGGTTGATAAGGAATTGGATCGGCATGCCGCGAATAGAACGGGACACGAAATTCGGTATCATCAACTTGAATTCAGGGGAATATGTAAAGAATGCAAAAAAAGGTAAAGGAGGAAACAAATGGCAGTCAAGAAAACAGGTGAAAAATACCGGTGCAATATATGCGGAAACGAAGTTACCGTAACAAAGGCCGGAGGAGGGACACTGGTCTGCTGTGGGGAGGATATGGTGAAAATTGAGGGGTAATCAAAAGCGGTTTTCGGATTAGCGAGATCTCCGGTAAGTTTTATATCATATAAAGAATATATACGGAACATAATAAGCTTCTATCAGGTTATTGCATTTCTTCTATGTCCGGTTGATAATGTAATTGCTGGTTATTGATACATGCTGCATTTCGCAGGAGGTACGGGATAGATTGTTAGAAAATTTATTGTGGAAGCATATACTACCTGTCATTTATTGAAGACAATCGATAATTTAATTAAATTTAATTAAACAGTTACCTTTTAATTCATATCAAAATAGTGTGAAATTTCGAAAAAGGAGGGGAGGAAATACAATGAGTGAAGATAACAATGCTCCGGGAAAGAGCATGGATTACATACACACTGCCAGCGGCGGCACGACGAACAGGGACTGGTGGCCTAACCAGTTGAATCTCGATATACTGCGTCAGCGTTCTTCAAAGTCCAATCCAATGGACAAAGATTTCAATTACGCTAAAGAGTTTAATAGTCTCGAATTGGAGGCTGTAAAAAAAGACCTTCTCGAATTGATGACGAATTCTCAGGACTGGTGGCCGGCGGACTTTGGACACTATGGACCTCTATTTATTCGTATGGCATGGCACAGCGCTGGAACATACCGGATGGGCGATGGACGGGGAGGTGCGGGTAACGGCAGCCAGCGTTTTGCACCGCTTAACAGCTGGCCTGATAATGCGAACCTTGATAAAGCACGTCGTTTGCTCTGGCCGGTAAAGAAAAAGTATGGTCGTAAGATTTCCTGGGGAGATTTGATGATACTCGCTGGAAATGTCGCCCTGGAATCAATGGGTTTCAAGACGTTTGGTTATGCCGGAGGTCGTGAGGATATCTGGGAGCCGGAGAAGGATATTTACTGGGGAGCCGAGAGCGAATGGCTGGGTGACAAACGCTATTCAGGCGACAGGGACCTCGATAATCCGCTCGCTGCTGTGCAAATGGGCTTGATTTACGTAAACCCTGAGGGACCTAACGGCAACCCTGACCCGGTAGCTGCAGCTCGGGATATACGTGAGGTCTTTGCCCGCATGGCAATGAATGACGAGGAAACGGTAGCGTTAATCGCGGGTGGACACGCCTTCGGCAAGACCCATGGTGCCGGTGATCCGGCACTTGTGGGACCGGAACCGGAAGCTGCCGATATCGAGGAGCAGGGACTGGGCTGGAAGAGCAAATTCGGGACCGGCAAAGGCAACGATGCTATCAGCGGCGGACCGGAGGTTATCTGGACACAGACGCCGACACAATGGAGCAACAATTTCTTACAGAACCTGTTCGGCCTCGAATGGGAACTGACCAAAAGCCCGGCAGGTGCGTTCCAGTGGAAGCCGCAGGATAATGCAGCCGAAGGTACTGTCCCTGACCCGCATGACCCGTCGAAAAGCCGTTCCCCTTCCATGCTGACAACCGATCTTGCTTTAAGGTTCGATCCTGTCTATGAAAAGATTTCACGGCGTTTTCTGGAAAATCCGGACCAGCTTGCAGATGCATTTGCCCGGGCGTGGTTTAAACTGACACACCGCGACATGGGTCCCCGCACACGATACCTGGGACCGGAGGTCCCCGGAGAAGAACTCATATGGCAGGACCCCATCCCCGCTGTCAATCATAAACTGGTCGATACAAAGGATATCGCTTTACTGAAAGAAAAAGTACTGTCTTCCGGCTTATCAGTATCGGATTTAGTATCAACTGCATGGGCTTCAGCGTCTACATTCCGTGGTTCAGACAAGCGTGGCGGTGCTAATGGTGCCCGTATTCGCTTTGCACCGCAGAAGGACTGGGAAGTTAACGAGCCCACCCGGCTGGCGAAGGTGCTCAAGGCTTTAGAAGGCATTCAGAGTGATTTCAACAGCAAGCAAAACAGCAATAAAAAAATATCGATAGCTGACCTGATCGTTCTGGCAGGTTGTGCGGCCGTTGAAAAAGCTGCAAAAGATGCCGGTTTTGAAGTTAGAGTTCCATTTACGCCGGGACGTATGGACGCCTTGCCGGAGCAGACCGATACGGCATCCTTTGCCGTACTTGAACCGGTTGCCGACGGGTTCCGTAACTACTTGAAAGGTAAATACGCGGTAAAGTCAGAGGAACTGCTGGTTGATCGTGCACAGCTTCTGACGTTGACCGCACCTGAGATGACAGTTCTCATTGGCGGACTGAGAGTACTGAATGTCAATTTCGGACAGACAAAGCACGGCGTCTTCACAAAGCGACCCGGAACACTGTCGAACGATTTCTTTGTGAACCTGCTCGATATGAGTACTACATGGAGTGCAACATCGGAAGATAAAGAGGTGTTCGAAGGACATGACCGTAAAAC
>CAZAIO010000111.1:0-8479 GCA_964485235.1 uncultured Dehalococcoidales bacterium | reverse complement strand
CTGGCTTATATAGACGGTAACCGCGCCTTCGACCTCCCATTCCAGCACCACATCACCGCCTGCGGTCACCGCTCCGGGGGTTGCTGTGAAGCTGGTTATTTCCGGCACATCGGTCGCCACGAAGACTTTAACCGTTTCCGTAATCGAGCCGAATGTGTTCGTCGCGGTGATGGTATAAGTCTTGGTCGATGTGGGACTGACCGTTACCGTTCCGGAATCTTCACTGACCGTTCCTACTCCCTGATTGATGGAAACGGATGTTGCATTGGTTATTTCCCATGCCAGAACCGAGGACTCACCTATACCGATTGTGGGGGGCGTTGCGGTGAAACTAATTATCTCCGGTTCATCAACGGATACCGTGATGGTTAACGATTTGGTCACGGAGCCCGCGCTATTTGTGGCGGTAATGGTATATGTAGTGGTTGTCGTGGGGAATACAGATTTGGTGCCGGTCAATGTCTCCACGCTGCCGACACCGTTATCGATGCTCATGGAAGTGGCATTGGAAATATCCCATTCCAGAATGGCGTACTCGCCGGAGATAATCGATGTCCGGTCCGCGGCAAAGCTGTTAATCACCGGCTTCTCGGCGGCAGTCGCGACGGTGACCGTAACGGACCTGGAATTATTTCCGGCGTCGTTCACGGCGGTAATGGTATATGTCGTTGTCGTCGAAGGCGATACGGACTTTGAATCTGACATCTCGACCGCCCCTACTCCCTGATTTATGGATACGGATGTTGCACCGGTGACATTCCAAGTCAGCGTTGTGGATTCACCTTTGTTGATCGTCGAAGCAGCAGCGCTGAACGAGCTTATAACAGGCAGTGGTGATGTGGTCCCCGCCGGCGTCGTATCTTTGCCGGACGACAGGAAAAAAGTGCCTTTTGATGCAATTCCGATACCGCCGACGGCAAGCAGGACAACTATGAGCGCAATCATTACAATGATCGGGGTTGACAATGCTTTCTTTTGAGGCGGCGCGCCGTAGGGAGCATTCATTTGCTGCGGGGGCTGGCCCGGTATCCCGTAACCCGGCGGAGGGCCGTATGGCGGGTACTGGTTCCAACCGGGCTGCTGGTTATATATTTGCTGTTGCTGGTTCCAGGCTTGCTGCTGGTCCCACGCCTGTTGCTGCTGGTCGGGATATTGATAACCGTAAGGCGGTTGTGGTGGAGGTGGAGGTGGCGCTGGAGGCGTCTGCTGTGATTCCCAGTACAAGGTTATACCGCAATTACCGCAAAAACGTTCTCCATATGTAACCGGCGCTCCACAATTATTGCAATAATATATTTGCTGCATAAACCTTTATGCCTTCTTCAGGCCGTGTAGCTCTCCGTGCTTTTTAACTATAGTACTATACATTGTAAACATTAATAAACTATTAAGTATATATTTCTTCGCCGGATTACCATATGACATGTCTTTATTATACCGGTCGCCGGAAATATGCATTTTCATATACACGATGGTTTTATTATATATATGAGGTATCTTTATAGCAAACGGTGCTTGAACTATATAATAGTTATTTGCCTTCAAGAATAAGGCCGCTGTGGACCCTGATTACCCTGTCGACGTAGATTTCATCGTCCGGCTCATGCGTTACCATGACGATAGTTTGTCCGAGTTCCCTGTTCAGTTTCTTGAAAAGCTGCAGTACGGTAAGTGACGATTCGACGTCCAGGCTTGCTGTCGGCTCATCGGCGAAGAGAATTTTAGGCTCATTTATAAGCGAACGCGCAATGGCTACCCTCTGTTGTTCGCCGCCCGAGATTTCATTCGGATAGTGTCCCAGCCTTTGTCCGAGTCCGACTATTTCCAGCATTTCCCTGGCGCGTTTGCGGTAATCGCGATTTCCATTTGCCAGCAGTGCCGGAAGAAAAACATTTTCCATGACAGTAAGCTCTCCTATGAGGGAATACTCCTGGAAAATATAACCGAGCTTTTCAAGTCTGAACTGCTGCCTGTCCATTTCGTGAAGCTGAAGGACATCAATATTGTCTATATAAAGTTCTCCACTTGTGGGCTTGTCCAGCAGTCCGAGGATGTGAAGTAAAGTGGACTTTCCTGAACCGCTTCTGCCCATTATGGCGACGAATTCCCCGTTGGTTATATCAAGGTCGATGCCTTTCAGCGCATGCACGGCGGTCGGTCCGTGTCCGTATGTTTTATGAAGGTTTCGTACTTTGATCATCCGCTGTTTATGTACCCCAGATACTTTTGATAATGCTTTCTCTCATGATAGTCAGCGCGGGGATCAGCCCTGCCAGTACTCCGGCAACCATAAGACCGGAAATCCAGCCGCCAAGCGCCTCTGATTTCAGACTGAGGCTCACCAACCCGATCGGCAGGTCCAGGGGGTAGACTATGAAATACTGCATAATAGCGAACCGGAAAATTAGCCAGCCTATCACTATACCGACGCTTATATAAAAAATTGACTGGAGCAGATAAGAGCCTATTATCGCATTCTGCGGTATACCGATCGCGCGTAGAATACCGATCTGCTTTTTTCTGTTGATAACGCCGATATAGATAACGATGAACATCACCACCGCGGCAACGATAAGGCCGATAACTCCGATCAAGCTGGTGAGTATCCCGAATGTCGAGACGACACCCCGCATAGAACCGCTGTACTCTTCCCATGTTCTTATTTCTTCCTGTATACCGATATCCTTCAGGTTCTGAACGATCTGGCTTTCGCTGGTACCCGGCGCGGTCTTAACAAGTATCTGGCTTGCCCTGTCGTAAAATACCGTCCTGCCCAGCGCCGATGCCAGCTCTGTCCTGGTTACGAATATCTGGCGGTCTGCCTGTGTCTGCTCACGTACGCGGAATATACCTTTTATCGTGTACTCCCGCTGTACACCGTTGGGATAGGTCATACGCACTTTATCGCCGATATTCACGCCTCCCAGTGTGAGAAAGTCCGAACTTGCCGCACCTTTATTGCCGGTAATTTCTATGCCCAGCAGTACCTGGTCACGGTCATCGGGATCGAGATAGCTTCCTGCGATAATGCTATCCGGGATTATCGTCACCATGGCTTCTTTCTCCGGGTCGATGCCGATAACTTGCCAGTTGCCGCTTCTGCCTTTATCGGACTGGGATATCTTTTCCTTCCATTTATATTCGACAAAAGCAGAACTGTTCAGACGCGGTGAGACACCGGTTACTCCATCAATCTGGACGATTTTGTCTTCCAGCCGGTCGACTTTATCGATATAGTAATCATCTTGCTTCGGATCGATAATCACGTTTGCGTATAATGTGTCGATAAGCTGATCGTCAAGTGTTTTCATGACTCCCGACAGAATAGATGATACGAAGATAAGGTTGATGAAGCTGAATGCCATGACCATGATAATCATGATCAGCGTCCATCTGTTTCCTTTAATAATCGACTTGAAAGCGAGGAAGGCGGCTGTTTTGAAATTATTCCAAAATCGAATTATTCCTGAATATTTAATTTTACTGAGATAATATTCCATAATAGTATTGTTCCACGATGGAAATAACGATGTAAAAAAATTAGGCGGAGGCTTTCTTCAACATGAGGATGACTTTATCGATAAGATGAAGCAGTGTTACCTGCTCATCGGCAGTCAGTGTGGACAGTATATTGTTTACGCGTTCCTCGATATAGCCCTTGATGGAGCGGTGCAGGTCAAGCCCTTTTTCTGTGAGTGCGACGCGGACCACCCTCCTGTCTTCAGGGTCGGGAAGCCTCTTCAGATAGCCGTCGGTTACCATCCAGTTTACCATGCGGGTTGCTGTGCTGAGCGGCACGGAAAGTGCATTGCTGAGCTCACCCATTGTGAGGTCGGCTTCCGGAAATATATTACTGCTTATACGGTAAAACAGACCATAATTGCTGTAAATGCCATCGTTCTCTTTAAGCGTACTTGCAAGCTCGTTAAACAGTATTGCTTCGAATTTGTTCCAGACCTCGACAAAACCCTGGACGATCTGAGGAATGCGGTCGACGTATATTTTGCTGCCTTCGTCTAGCGCCATTATTTTCCATCCTGAAATATTTTCATGATGGAAGTATATTACACTTTTACTAATAGGTCAAATCACAGGCTGGTTCCCGTGAATAACCGGAGAATGAGGAAGTTTATGTCATGATGTCGTGATGTACTTGACACGGCATGAATCATTGCTATAATTTGTAAATATGTCGCATGCTACATATTCTTATATTTCAAATCGATATCGTGATGATGTTCCTAAGATAATTTTCTATAAAAATCAATGTAACGGTTGTTTATCCGGAAAAGATATTGAATACGTGCTCTTATAACATACGGGAACAACGGTTTTAATAGGAAGGAGATAATAAGTTGGCAAGTAATGATTATTCTGATCGGCAATATGTTGACTTTGCAACTGACGAGGATATTGAGCTGATAAAATCACGTCTGGGCACGATGAGACCGGTGGTCCGGAACAACGAGATTGCTTCAATCGACGCAATAAGGCATTTTGCAGATGGTATCGGCGATCCGAATCCATTATGGCGTGATCTATCATATGCTGCGAATACCCGTTACGGTTGTATTATTGCACCGCCGACATTTCTCAATGCGATTTTACCTGCTCAATGGCACGAAGGTTTCCCGAAATTACGGGCATTCGTAGCGGGATGTGATTGGGAGTGGTTTGAACCGATAAGAATAAATGATGTATTTACTGTCACAAACACTTTCGAGGATTTTCAGGTGAAAAAAGCAGAGCCGGTAGGTGAAAGACTCTTTTTGCAGACAGGTAGAATGAGATATTATAACCGCCCCGGTGTTCTTACCGGTACCTGTCGCTGGACGAATATGCAGAAAGAATTCGGTAAGGCAAAAGAACGGGGCAGCTTCGATAAGTACGGCGACGTAAAGCGGTACAAGTATACTCAGGAAGAACTGGATGCAATAGAAAGAGCATATCAGGAAGAAGAGATACGGGGTGCGACGCCTCGATATTGGGAGGATGTTGAAGAGGGTGAAAATATAAAACCGGTTGTAAAGGGACCGACTACATTTGGTGACATGCTTTCTTTTTTTGTGGGTATATCATGGCAAACGCAAGCCCATGCACTCGGCATGGTAAGACGTACCCCTGAAATGTGCCTGAGGGACCCGAAGTCAAATGTGCTTTTACCGCGAGGCGGCGTACATTTATTCGACGAGGTCGCATCATATGCGGGACTTCCTTTTGCATTCGATATGGGGATACAGAGATTGTGCTGGTTCGGGCATCTGTTAACTAACTGGATGGGAGACGACGGATTCCTGAAAAAGCTTTCGCTTCAATTCAGAGAATTTAATTTTTTACATAACACAACATGGTGCAGCGGTAAAGTGGTCAGAAAGTATATAAAGGACGGTTCGCACCTTGTCGATTGTGAGATATGGTCGAACAATCAGACCGGTAAAAAAGTGGATGCAGGTAGCGCAACTGTAGCATTGCTATCGAAAACTGTACATGAATAATATTTCGACCGCCTGTTGCTGCAAGCTGCGATGTTAAAGTCATTATAAAGGTATAGAAAGTGTAACGCGTACAGGTATTAGATAACTCCTGTTTCTTTAAGTGCCGTAATACGTTCTGTCGAATAGCCAAGCACTTCTTTAAGTATCTCTTCTGTGTGTTGCCCGAGTTCCGGAACATTTTCTATCGTTCCAACCGAACCAGGCGTTAGCGATAGCTTCGGGACGATGCCTCGAATACCGTCCAGGACGCCGAATTCATTATCCTCGACCTCGATCAGGAGGTTTCTGTTGATAACTTGCCGGTCATGTTCGAGTTCTGACATTTTTGCTATAGTAGCGCTGGGGAGCGCGGCATCGTTCAATTCATGAATTGCCTCATTGAGATTTTTACTTTTCACCCATTCCGATGCCCAGTGCTCCACCTCGTCTCGCCGTACAATATTCCGGGTGTGAGCATCCCATTTTTCGGCAATAATCTGGTCTTTACCCACCAGTTTTAAAAAACTTTCCCATTGCGCATCGGTCTGGGCTGTGAAGAGCAGATATTCTCCGTCTTTTGTTTGATGAACATCCAGAATTGCCGCCGGATACCGGTTGCCGAAACGTTCCATTCCCATCATCTGACCGGTCTTTATCTCATTTAATGTTAAATGGCACAATGCGTCGAATAATGAAGAGTCAATCATCTGCCCCTGGCCGGTGTTTTTTTTATGATAAAGTGCGAGGAGTATCCCGATTATGGCGTAGACTGCACCGGTATAGTCGGCAATATTAATGCCTACCTTGACCGGCGGGTTATCGGGGAACCCTGTCACACTCATAATTCCCGAAGCTGCCTGAATAATCGGATCATAAGCAAGTCTCTCCCTGTACGGTCCGGTTTGTCCGAACCCTGAGATTGCACAATATATGATACCCGGATTTGTTTTCTTCAAAACTTCGTAGCCCAGTCCTAATCTATCCATGGCTCCGGGGCTGAAGTTCTGTACCACCACATCCGCTTTCTTGACGAGTTCGAGGAAGATATCCTTTCCCTCCTGTTTCCGCAGATTTAAGGTGAGGGATTTCCTGTGTCGTCGCTTATTCCACGAACGGCGTTTATTATCAATATCCGAAAGCCCCGTTTGAGTTCGATTCTGGTAGAAGCCGCCTTTCGGCGGTTCAATCTGGACTATCTCTGCGCCGAAATCACCGAGCAAACTTACCGCAAACGGTCCTGCCAGTACCTGTGTCAGGTCCAGTATAACAACTCCTTCCAAGACAGATGGCATTCTAAAAGTCCTTTCCGGTTATCAGGGGGCTATTACCCCCTCTTTTTTTAGCCTTTCAATATAATTCGTGTCATATCCGAGAAGTCCTCTGAGTATTTTTTCAGTATGCTGATTATATTCAGGGAATCCATTATTATCGCCGATCGAGCCCGGTGTCTCCGATAATTTCGGGGCTATTCCTATTACTCCCCTTACGGCTCCAACCACCGGGTCCGCAACGGTATTGAACATTTCTCTCTCCTTCAATTGAGGATCGTACTCCAGGTCTACGGCACGCGTTATTGCTGAATTAGCGATTTGTGCTTTGTTAAGTTCTTCGATAGCTTCGTCCAGCGTTTTACTCTGTGTCCATTCCGCGGCTACAGGATACATCTCGGCACTGCGTTTCAGACGGGTGTGATAATCCCATTTCTCTGCGAGTATGTCTTCCCTGCCGACCATTTTCAGGAAACTTTCCCACTGCGTATCCGTTTGAACCGCAAAAATAATATATTTGTCGTCACTGGTCTTATAGAGCTCCTGCAATGCCCAGGGATGCTTGTTGCCCATCCGTTCCATACCTGTCGCCAGGACTCCTCCGACGTCATTTACTATCCAGTGACTCATCGCATCGAGCATTGCACAATCGATCATTTGTCCTTTTCCGGTCCTTTGCTTGTAATGGAGCGCGATCAATACCCCCATAACTGCATATATAGCGCCGACATAGTCGGCCAGATTTGCCCCGACACGTACCGGTGGATTTTCCGGAAATCCGGTCATGCTCATTATGCCGGATGAAGCCTGGATAATCGGATCGTAGGCAAGCCTGTCTTTATATGGTCCGGTTTGACCGAAGCCTGATATAGCACAATATACAATGCCGGGATTTACTTCCTTCAAAATGTCGTAGCCTAATCCCATTTTGTCCATAGCGCCGGGGCGAAAATTCTGTATCACGACGTCGGCTTTCTTTACCAGCTCCAGAAACAGTTCTTTTCCTGTTTGGCTGCGAAGATTAAGCGTCATATTTTTTCTGTTACGCCGTTTATTCCAATCGTGCAGCCTTTGTGTTTCTACCGGGCGACTTGCCATGAGGCGACGGCTGTAATCTCCTTCTACTGGTTCTATTTGAATTACATTTGCTCCAAAATCTGCCAGAATTGTTACCGCGAACGGGCCCGCAAGCACCTGGGTCAGATCAAGAATCAATACGTCATCTAGTGCTTTTGCCATTGTGCTCCTTTGAAACGGATTAACTGATGCGGGATATCAACTGAGCATGAGCCCCGGAAGCCATAGGGAAATGGCCGGGAATGCCACCAGTAATATCACACGGACTATATCTGCAATAACGAAAGGAGTTACGCCATGAAAGATCTCTCCTATTGTTGCCTCATTTCCGAACAGTCCTTTCATCATGAACAGGTTCATACCTATGGGGGGCGTAACAACTGCTATCTCACCCATTACGCATACTAATACACCGAGCCATATTCCATCATATCCCAGGACAGTTGTGAAAATCGGGTAAAGAAAAGGTACGAGCAATACAATAGTTGATGTAACCGGCATAACAAATCCGAGGACAAAGAGTATCATCAGGGTTATAGTAACGATAATCAGCGGATGTGTATTCCATTGCGCAATAAGGTCAAGCAACCACAGGTTGAGACCGGTAAATGCCATGAGCCGGGAAAAGATCGTTGCCCCGATTATTATGGTGAATACCAT
>CAZAIO010000110.1:0-8522 GCA_964485235.1 uncultured Dehalococcoidales bacterium | reverse complement strand
CTACACGTCTATGCGTGAAAACAGGGACAAACAACAATGAGAAGAGCAGCCTGTCTTTATAAGCAGGCTATTCTCTCCTCATTCATTAACATCCTGTATTAATATACTGGAAAAGCGAGTCTGGTATTCGGAAATATTGTTACTTACCTTTATATAGAATAGAAAAGCTATCCGAGACGGGCTCCCACAACTTCACCGTTCTCGAGGATAACTCTCATCGTTCTATGACATGTGGGACAGGTGAGCGGACCGCTGTAATTGGATTTTGAAGAATCAATCGGTATAGGTCTGCCACAGCCCAGACAGATCACACCTTTTGACTCCGGAGCGGGTGTCTGATGGCGCTTTTTATGGTTTGCGAGCTGCTCCAGGTCACTAAACTCGGCACCGCAAGAGAAGCATTTATACTGCATTCCTGACTTCCTCCTGTACACATACTATTTGTGTATCTCCTATTCTAAATGAACAGATAAAAAAAATCGACTATATATATAACGTGAAAACAAAGTATTGAGTTAAAGAATTTGACCATGGAAGAATGCCGGTATTAAATACTATTTTATATATAAGTATTTATTGTATCGGCTAGAAAGAGGAGGTCGTTGTAGGGTTTCTCCAGACCCACCTGTTTGCTAGAAATGTTTTGAGTATATTTGTGACGTTATACATATCGAGCTGCAGTGAATAAGCTATTTGCTCTGGTGTGGCGCTTCCTGCCCTGTCCAGCATATCGAGGATCTTCGCCTCATCGTTTTTTCCGGACTTTTCCAGCATCTGGATAACTCTTCTTCCTGATTGATTCAATACATAGTAGTCCATTTTATTCTTCTTTTCCGCCTGTAAATGACATGTGTAAATATTCCTCAAAGACTATATGAATTCTATATAAAACCGTTGTCGCTTTCAACATAGTATTTCGGCTTGCCGGGAGCTGTCTGTATACTAGTAGTAACTGCGTGAATATATCCGGACTACTTTTATCAATCGTCGCAGGGGTGTTTATATAGCTTCCGGATATGTCGTACAATGCGAAGCCTTTGCTCCTGGCTCAGTCCCGGTGTGTAATAGACGGAGACCTTCAATCTGCCGTGACAGTAGTAGTTCCAGTAATATTTTCTGTCGTGGTTTTCTACCCGCCATTTTACCGCGTCCGATTCCCCGACATCGATTGGATAATATTTGTCATCTTTATAGCACTGTATAGCGAAGATACCGGGGATATCCTTCAGCGTGTTGGTATCACCATATGGACCGTCGAATACATATTGTGCAATGATAATACTCATCGGAATACACTTACTTTTATATGAACGTATTTCAGCTAATATAAAATTACCAAAAGTTCCCGATGTGCCTGAAAAGACAGCAAATTTTAATTTACATAATATCTATATTTTGTTTATAAACGGTAGTTTTCTTTTTATTACCTTCGGTACCGTTTATCATCGTATTCATTTTAAATATAATCATGCGTTGTTACTTTGTCAATACTATGACTGATTGTATTATCGGGTTCCCGTGCTTATATTACGCAGTTCTATTCACGGTACACGGGTAGAACATACCGGTTTTCCCGCGTAAATGTACTTGATACGATTGATTTCACCACAGGTAATAAGTGACAAATTTCGAAGTAATAATCAGGCATATCCGCACGTTCAAAACAGGCAACAAAACGGAAGGCAAATCTCTCAATACGCTCTATACTATAGGTGTAAGGTTAAGAAAAGAAGAAAGGAGAAATAAAAATGGCAGCATTAATCATAGCAATGGTAATCGCAATACCGGTAGTACTCTTTCCCGCAGCACTGATCTGGTACATCAATGCAGGTGGCGTTTTTGTAGCAGCCAGAAGGCAAAAGCTCGTAACAGTGAAAGCAGTAAAGTAAACCTGTATGAATAGTATATCAAGGAGGTAACTAAAACGAGCATACCGAATCAAAGAACCGGAGGAATTTCCTGAAAGGCCGGATATTCAAAAAGAATGTCCGGCCTTGATATTTATATGTTTTATTGGAGTCGCAGTACCCGTAACCACATTTATTTAACCGCTGTGCTTTACTTTATAATCAACCGCTGATTATATAAAAACTACTGCCGTATCGCCGTAATATCACGGCAGCACTTCTTTGTCGTCTATTCGTTGAATTTACCATGTGCACTTACCACCGCTGCATTCACAGCAACCTGTATCACATATATCACCGCCGATAACGGCAACCTGGTCCTGAGTCTCTAACACCGGTCCGTCCCTGGTAATCACATCCTGCTCACAGAATTGCCCCGATACTTGTGTAACCGTCCAGATGAGCGGTGGAGTTACCATAAACGCAACGGCGATGATAATAACTATTACGCTTCCTTTACCGCCGGTTTTTAATTTATTGACAGTATCCGCTATTTTGTTAAACATCATGCCTCCTCTGAATATTTCCGCGTTATTGTCTTTACCTGTCATTTATTATTATTTTTAATACGATCATTATAGGGTGAGGGTGATTGTTCTACTTGATATTAACCTGACGAAAAACAAATATCGGGCTGACAAATAAAGTATTTGCCTTGCGCGGGATTTTTACGGATATGTGTAGAATTGCAATATCAAAACGATGGCATCAGGGGGTATTTGTGATTAATATACCGGTCAACTTATAGACCATGATAATCAATTATGCAATAGTCCTGTTCCAATTATTAATACGATTATGTCCATGTCTGTTATTTGTTCCGGTGAAGGGCTTTTTTAGTAATAATTTGCGCAACGGGGATTGTATTGTGATATTTTTTTCAATATACTACAAATTGTCCTTTTTATTATCTTAGATGTTTGCATACAGGAGGGGGAAGATGAAAACAGTCCTTAAAACAGCAGGTTTATTTATATTCGCGCTTTGTTTGGTCTTAAGTGGTTTTTTAATTGCCCCTGTACGGGAGGTTAAAGGCGATCATCCTTTCCTTCCTACATTAACAGCAGAAATAACATCTCCAACCGGCAACACAACAGTACAGGTAGGCGCTTGTTTCACCGTTACTGCAGTGATAACGATCACCTGCCCGGACGTGCAGCTTAACCGGTTTGAAGGGTTCCCTTTTACGCGACCTGTCCACGCATTTAGTGAACAATGTGCTATCGAAAATGTCCGGGCGACAATTGCAATACAGGGTAATGCCGCGGTGCAGGGAGCAGCTATACAGAATGCCGGTTCAGGTTTAGACTGTCCGAATGGCAGAGCTGTATGCCCGGCTCAGGTGACGGTAAGTTGGCAGGTATGTTGTACCGGTCCGGGGACAGTTACCATAACTGTTACCCCGTATGGCGAGGCTACCATAGTATACGGTCAGTCGCCCGCTATTTTTGTACAGCCGGTTTACGCTGATATCGCAGAATATAGCCCCCTCCCTGATGATCACCTGGTGAGCGATAGTATCACGATCACTCAAATTCCTGCGGACGACTTTTACGAGAAATGGCTCATGGACTCATCCGGTGTGTCATGGGCGAAGCCGCACTACATCAAACCGACCAATGTCTGGGCACAACCTCAGACGCTTGTGGCAGGTCAAAATGTGATCATCTACGTGAATATGGCTAACAGGGGCGATATAGAAGGCCCCTACACGGCAACGCTGAAAGTAAACGGCGTGGAAGAGGCCGTAAAATCAGGTGTGCTGGCGGGAAATGCCGCAACTCCGCTGCAATTTGTGGTGAGCCGTGATGAACCGGGGACTTATGAGGTTGATGTAAACGGGAAGAAGACGTTCTTTACTGTTATCGGAGACAACGCCAAAGAAGAAACATCGATAAAAAATAACCGGACACTGTTGTTGCTATGGAGTTTTCTGCTGGTAGCGCTCATTATAGCTCTGGTTATTCTTCTTTTACGCAGGCGGCAGTACGATAGCTAGCGCAGGTCGTGTTTAAAAACTAAAGCATTACGTGAAGCTTTAAACGCAGGTAATGGTTAATATGCCCATCCGTCGGTATTTCCCGGGCACGACAGGAGGTCGCTCTTTTTCACGCAGCGTATATATAATGCCCAAAATCTGACCATTATTTGAAAAAACTTGACACTATTGGCGATTTATTATTGACATACGGGTTTGCCGGTTTATAATATAGGCAAGATGATGAATGAATGGCAGCCGGAAGAATATTCCAACGAGGAGATACTCTCTCTGGACAGGCTGAAGCGTGCTGTGGTGAACAGAGTTCGCAAAAGGGCGCTGGCTATGACGGAGGACGGTGAGGAATATACACTCGGCCAGGAACAGACAAACCTGATTATTCAGGAAGAATGGGCAAGGGCTAAGGAAGCTGTAAGGTCCTCCAGGGCTGCGAAAGAGACCATGAAGAAAGACTGGGATGCTTTTGTTGATTCCGAGGTGACCAAGCTGGTCAGAGCCGAGAAGGACGACCTTTCCTCTATGGGCGTTCTGGAAAAAAGCATCTGAACTTTCTTTTTACTTCAACACGCAGTGCCTGTTTATTTCGCTATTGTGATGATATCAGCAGCTGCATCCATCACAATCTGTTTGCCCGGGTTTCTCTATTGTAAATCCTGCTCCCTCTGCTGTTTGGATATAATCGACCTTATTTCCTTCTGAATAAGGTTTAACCATATCAGCAATTAAAACATCAATACCATTTATAAGCGTTGTTTTCTCATTATCTTTTAGCTCGTCCAGGGCTAATCCCAAACGGGGGCCGCCTCAGCCTGCTTCAAGCGTTATACGTAAATATTTGTCTGAATTTTTACTGAGTATCTCCTGTATTTTATCTCTGGCTGAATCGGTTATCTCTAACAATGTTTCTATCCTTTCTATATTTATTGTTGGCTTATCAGTGATGCCGCTTACTTCGATTTTAACATGCATTTTTTATTTGGAAAAGGTTTCAATCCTGCCGGGAGAGAATTCTTTCAACCCGGCATAGAGAAAACTGACTGGAACTGATGGGGCGAGCGGTAATGTTACTTCAAAATACACTATCTATATAAAACACGCCCGGTTATTCCGCGTATATTTACCTGATGCTCATTGTTTTCTCTCAGGTATAAAGTAACAACTGACGATTTCATAATTAAGTATATATACATGTATAAAACAGGCAGTGTAACGGAAGTCAGGGCGCTATATAGATTATATACTATAAGTGAAAGCTCGAGAGAATAAAGGAAGTGAGTAAAAGAGAAAGGAGAAAACAAAATGGCAGCGTTAGTAATAGCAATGATAATCGCAATACCGCTGGTCCTCTTCCCCGTAGCTCTGGTCTGGTACATCAATATCGGTGGACTGTATCAGGTTATAAAAGAATCCGGAGCAACCCGGGAGAAAAAACTTGCGACCGTGAAAAAGTAGTCAGGTAAACGGGATAAGTTAAAAGGAGGTATCTGAAACGAATATAATTAAACAAAGAACCGGAGGAATTTCCTGAAAGGCCGGATGTTCAGAAAGAATATCCGGCCTCAATCTTTTATACGGGTTATACTGGCGTCCTGCCGCGTCTGTTCTATGGAGTAATAATTAATAGATAATACGCTGCGTTCTATATCAATTCAATATTTCGATTAAAGCTATAATTCTCTCTTTTTTCTAAAAGCACTCACCGGCGGGTTGGTTAACTGGCTGACTACGCTAAAGATGACCACGCCGATAAGGATGAGCCATACGATGCGATAATTGCCGAACGTTTCGAATATCCAGCTGGTCAATGGCGGGCTCACTATAACGCCGATAACTGTTATACCCATAGAAAACCCTATGATGGATCCCAGATTGCCGACACCAAAATATTCTCTCAGGAGGACCGGGTGCAGTACAGTAGCTCCGCCCCAACCCATACCGCATAAAATAACGGCTGGAATAATCAACCATGTGGATTCGGGGGAAACGTAGCTAAACATTAAAAGGCTTATACCGATCATTGTTGTTCCTGAAGCCGCAACCCACTTTCTATCGAATTTATCTCCCAACCAGCCGAATAACAGGCGGCTGAATAACCCTGATACAAGCAAAGCGCCTGCTATTAAGCTCGATGTCGTTCTGTCAACGCCGATAATAGATAGAAAAGGCATTGTATGTACCTGTACTGCCAGTGGTGCAAATACATGAAACATGAATGCCAGCGAGATATGCCAGAACGGCCCGCTTTTAAGGGCCTGTTTAATTCCAAGACTCACTTCACTGTCTTGTATCGAAATCCGGTCTTCGAAGGGGACCGTAGTATCATTCGTTTCCCCGTCGAGCAAATCACCATAATGCTCAGGGCTCTGACGGATTATCAAAGAGAAGAGAAAAAGCACTACAAACATGCTTATACTTATGATGAGCATGGCTATTTTCCAGCCGATCATGTCTATAGCGCTGGTTACTACCGGGACCAGAAATCCCCCGATGCTGGCACCTGACATAACGATGCTTGTAGCAAGGGATAACTTTTTCTTGAACCATCTTCCTACTACGGTCATTGGTACAGTAGCAATACAGGTACTTCCTCCTATACCCATCAGAATGTAGCATAAATAAAATTGGGCAAGAGAATTAATCCAGCTTAACAGGAATATACCGATACTCATAAGAGTAATGCCGGCGATAACCAGTTTTCTTGTATTATAGCGGTCGATAGCCATGCCGACGATCGGCATGAACAGCATGAATACCAGGTTCCATAATGACACTGCAAGGGTAATCTCGGTGACATTCCAGCCAAACCTGCCCGAAAGCGGTTCAATATAAGAGGTGAAGCTATGTACGCTAATACCCTGGGTTACTGTCCAGATCATTGTCAAAGACAGGACAACAAACCAGCCGTAAAATATTTTATTCTTTTTCTGAGACATATATATTAGAGATCAGTTTGTATGCAGATACCGGATCAGCATATAAAAATCGCATGAACTGAAAATCGATGTGCTTATAGTTTATTAATCAAATAGTTGCTAATGGCAACAATAAAGATAAACGATACATAGTATATCCTTTAATGATTTAATCGGCAAACTCCTAACTGTAAACTGTAGACTGTTCATTGTATGTTCAATTCATTTTGTATTGGTTTGCTCTTATATTTTAACAGGACCAGTCCTAATACTGTTGCAATTGTTGAAATCACGACGAGAGCTATTAAAGTGACGTTGTAGCTGCCGGTTAAATCATACGTATATCCGGCAAATGCCGGTCCTATAGCACCGCCCATGGTCCCGAAGAGCAGGATAGCGCCTAATATTATTCCCATAGACTTCACTCCGAATAGTTCCGCCGATACTAACATATCCAGTGGTTTTGTGCCGCCGACGGCAAGGCCAAAGACAAAAGCAAATATGTAGAACGCCCATATTCCACCGGCAAAGGAAAACCACACGAGCGCTAGTGTTCCAATTATCAGACACATACTCAGTGATCGCCTTGCCCCTAATTTATCTGCTATAAAACCTATTGAAAGCATACCGGCTACGGTAACACTCCCCAGTATGGATAGTATACCGGCAGCAACAAGATCTGCAATTCCTTTATCTATTGCATGTGAAACGATATGAATGGTAATCGTTTGTTGACAGAAAAGCCACAGGAAATCAAGTGTGCCGAATATCCAGAAAGGCAGGGTCCGCATAGCCTCCGTGAGCGAATGCTCTTTGTCCGGATTTCCTATCCTGTTGACTTCGGGATTTACAGATTCACCATAGGGTTTCAGCCGCATTTCAGCCGGGTCTTTTCTGGTCAATTGAGAAAGAGGGATGTTGATAACAAGGGCGATTATACCCAGCACAGTAATGGCATTTTGCCACCCGTATGCGGATAGCAGTAACTGCGCGAGAATGGGGGAAACAATAGATCCAATCCCAAAACCGGCAAATGGAATGCTGACGGCTATTCCTCTTCTATGTACAAACCATCTCGGTATCGTAGAAAGTATCGGGAGCGCTAAACAGGACTGTGCTATTCCCAGAAACAACCCCCAGAATATATATACCTGGATCAGTGTCGTAGCGTGAGCCATCAGCAGATAGCCGGCACCCATTATAATGCCGCCCAGTGTAACTAAGATTCTGGGGCCATACCGGTCACATATTTTTCCGGTCAGCAGACCTGTAACACCTGCTACTAAAAAAGTTATAGACACAGCTAGTGAAATAGGGCCTCTTTCCCATCCGAATTGCAGAGATAACGGCCTCAGGAAAACACCAAATGTGAACAGGGCAAGCGAGCAAGTTGACAGCATAATAGCGCCGGCTATGACTACAACCCACCCGTAGTGGATACGGTTTGTTGGCATAATGACAAACTGTAACATCCGGTTATCATATGTGTCAACTTCAAATATGAATACGCCGGAGCAGTCAGTAATGATAAATCACGCTTGACTTCAAACGTTGGCTGATAAAAACCGGAAGCTGTGTACACGTTATCTGACCTATGTAATTATTAAGCCGGTTTGGAAAAGTCCATTGCGTTTGCCTGTTTTCGGGAGTTAATCCATTTCCGATAGCCTTGATTAGACATCTTTGATACAATAACAATGCAAT
>CAZAIO010000109.1:0-8635 GCA_964485235.1 uncultured Dehalococcoidales bacterium | reverse complement strand
GCTTGAGCTGTTGTAGGAGAAGGATAACCTGTTCTCTAAAGGTTTTACCTTTTCCCGGAGTCATCGCGAGGATTTGAGGTCTGTCGCTATCGTTAAAATTATAGACATAGCACCAGTCTTTAGCAGGTTCAATCTCTTTCGATGCTTTTTTATCGGCAAGGAGCTTATCGATATGTTTCTGTACCGCAGTGGTCTTACCGGTCCCTGTAAGGCCGGCGACGTAGATATTATATCCCTCATGCTTCATGGACAGTCCGAATTCGATTGCCTTGATAGCCCTGTCCTGTCCGACGAATTCGCGTAGCGGGACAAGCTCTCCGGTATCTTCAAAATCGAAAACGGCAGGGTCGCAATGCCAGCATAATTTGTCCGGAGGGACTTCAAATTTTGACTTGTTCATGGCTTATTTCTCCTGTGCAGGTTCTTTTTTAGCGGGTTGGTTCCAATTATTCACAGGCTGTTTCCTGCTAGCCGAATCGTATATTAACGGCTTTCAATTTAAGCGGTTATTGCCCCTTTGTCAATACCCCGTGTATAACGCCGGGGCTCACTTAAGAGATAAACAGCCGGATGTTTCCTGAACTGATTATCCGGTCGGGTACTCATGATAGTTCATCCGGTTCTGATAATGACCGGGATATTATTTTCCGGACTTATATTTTTTAACTTCACCGGAGAGCCATGAACACCATTCATCCATCCCGTTTCCTGTCTTGCAGGATATTTCAAAAATGGACACATCAGGGTTCAGCCCTGTGACCGACGTACGAAACGCATCGGTATCGAAATCGAGGTACGGAGCAAGGTCGACTTTATTAACCAGTACGATGTCTGCTTCAGTGAACATTAACGGGTATTTTAATGGTTTGTCATGTCCTTCAGGTGTACTTGCGAGTACCACCTTCGTATGTTCTCCCAGCGCAAATTCGGCAGGACAGATGAGATTGCCCACATTTTCTATAAAGAGGACATCGGTACCGCCGAGCGTCATTTTAGGTAATGCCGAACTTATCATATGGGCTTCCAGTGAGCAATTACCGCCGATATTTATCTGCAGCACCTGTATACCCTGTTTATCGATTTTGTCTGCGTCCACTTTTGAGGCGACATCGCCTTCAATGACGGCGAACTTCAGATTACTCCTGAGGCGGTTTATCGTTTCCAGAATAAAACTGGTCTTACCGGCTCCGGGTGAAGACATCAGGTTTATTGTAAACACTCCGTTCGTATCCAGTAATTTCCTGTTTTGCGCAGCAATAGCGTCGTTTGCGGAAGAAATATCTTTGAGCACTTCAATCTTCATTATTCAACCTCCAGACTTTCTACATAACATTCTTTTCCGGCAAGTATTTCCACATTAATCCCCTGGCAATTGGGACAAAGCCAGTACGAGTCCCCTAATGTGAATTCCGTAAGGCAGTCCCGGCATTTAAATTCTGCCGGTACATGCCGGATTTCCAGCGAAGCTTCTTCGGCAGCATTCCCTTTTTTTAAAATATCGAAATAGAATTGAACGCATTCACCCGATACACCGGACAGCTCACCGACAACAAGGTTAATTGAGATGATCTTTGCCGATTGAGCGGTCCCGGCTTCGTTCAATGCAATTTCCAGAATACTCTGAGTAACGGGTAGCTCGTGCATTTTTCCCCGGATAACCGTATTATGTCCGGCTTCGAATTTGATTGATTATAATGGTACAGGCTGAACTTTTCAAATGGTTTGGACCTTTTTATATTGGTTACCGGAAGGTTTATACAGTACAATAGATTAAGTTCATGGCCGAAATAAAGTCATTGGAATCAGCGTTAATTAGTGTCTTCGGTGTCGTTCAGGGGGTTGGCTTCAGACCTTTTGTATATCAGCTTGCCCGTAAACATCGCTTGAACGGTTGGGTCTGCAATACGTCGGAAAATGTGAAAATCGAAGTGGAGGGAGATGCAGGATCGATAGAGCGTTTCTGTGAGGAGTTGCGGTATAATGCGCCACCGCTTGCCAGGATCGAAAGTATCTCTCTTACCAGTAGCACACCGCATCTCTACAGCACGTTTGAGATAAGAAATAGTATCGAGGAAGAGGACAAATACCAGCTCATTTCTCCCGACATCGCTACGTGTAACGCATGCGTACAGGAGGTCTTTAATGAAAAGGACAGGAGATATCGCTATCCTTTTACCAATTGTACGAACTGCGGACCGCGTTTTACCATCATTGAAGATATTCCCTATGACCGGTGTAAGACGACCATGCGTCATTTCACCATGTGCCCTTCCTGTCAGAGGGAGTACGAGGACCCTCTCGACCGGCGTTTTCATGCCCAGCCGAACGCTTGCCCCGTATGCGGCCCGAAGCTGGAGTTGGTCGGACAAGACGGGGAAACTCTAAATGTACCCGATGTCATTGCCGCTGCGGTTGAACTCATCCGGAAAGGCAATATTGTGGCAATAAAAGGGCTGGGAGGTTTTCTGCTGGCTTGCGATGCTACTTCCGAGAAGGCTGTCATTCTGTTACGGAAAAGAAAACATCGTCCTTCAAAACCTTTTGCTGTAATGGTTGCCGGTATCGATGAAGCGAGACAGCACTGCGATATATCGGAGATGGAAGAAAAAGTGCTCGTTTCTCCACAGAGCCCTATAGTGCTCATGCCATGGAAGCGCAGTTCGACTATCTGCCAGGCAGTAGCGCCGGAGATGAAATATCTCGGCCTCATGCTGCCGTACACGCCGCTTCACCATATTTTTCTCAGAGAGGCCGGTCTGCCGCTTGTGATGACCAGCGGCAACCTGAGCGAGGAGCCTATTGCCCGTGATAATGATGAGGCGTTACGACGTCTCTCAGGCATTGCCGATTATTTTCTCATACATAACCGCGATATCTATGCCAGATACGATGACAGCGTCGTTCAGGTGGAGAGAAATGAACTTCAGATCATACGGCGGGCAAGGGGCTATGCTCCTTTTCCCGTTCGCCTCGCTTTTAATAACGGCCAGGTATTCGGATGCGGTGCCGATGAGAAGAATACATTTTGTTTTACAAGAGACGGCTACGCGTTTATCAGCCAGCATACGGGCGACATGGAGAATATGGAGACGGTAGAACATTATACGGATACCATCAGCCTGTATAAGCGTCTGTTCAGGCTCGAACCTGAAGTGATTGCGCATGATCTTCACCCGGCATTTTTTTCCACACGCGCTGCACTGGAATTGCTCAATGTATCCGGTGAAAAAAAGGTAGTCCCTGTTCAGCACCACTATGCCCATATTGTCAGTTGTATGGTTGATAACGGCGTGGAGCATCCTGTGATCGGCGTGGCACTGGACGGAACGGGGTACGGCGACGACGGGCATATCTGGGGGAGTGAGTTCATGGTGGCGGACTATAAACAATATTCCAGAATGGGGCATCTCGAATATCTTCCGCTTCCCGGAGGTGATACCGCGATACGGCGTCCTTATAGAATTGCAATTGGTTATCTCATGGCGTTACAGGGAGAGAGGTCTCTGGATTCAGGGTTACCTTTCCTGAGCGGTATCGACGGGGTTGAAATAGAGCTTATAAAGAAGCAAGTACGTTCCGGCATTAACGTTCCGCTCACGTCGAGCATGGGCCGGTTGTTCGATGCCGTCTCGGCAATGACCGGTGTGCGAAATGTGATTGATTACGAAGCACAGGCGGCTATCGGGCTGGAAATGAAAGCATATGAGAACGATAGTGTCTCAATTGAGCGCTATCCCTATGTTATAACTGAAGATGACGGCATGTTTATTGTCCGGCTTAAAGGACTCATAGAATCCGTCGTGGATGATTTGTATCGGGGCACCGTACAAAGTAAAATAGCAGCATTATTTCATAATACGGTAGCCGGTATTATCCACGATATGAGTTTAATGATGGCAGAAAAGACGGGAATCCGTCATGTTGCCCTGAGCGGCGGCACATTTCAGAACCGCCTGCTGCTGCGAACGGTTGTCCCTCTATTAGAGTCATCGGGGCTGACGGTGTTCACGCACAAACAGGTGCCGTGTAACGACGGCGGTATTTCATTAGGCCAGGCGGTAGCCGGCAGTTTCAGGTAAGGAGAGCTATGTGTCTTGCGGTACCGGTAAAAGTAATAACGATCGACGGCAGTGAAGCCGAGGTGGACTATGGCGGTGTGAAACGCCGTGTGAGCATCATGCTGACACCCGATGTAAAAGTGGGCGACTATGTGCTGCTTCATACCGGTTATGCGATAAGCGTGATAGACGAAAACGAGGCTGCGGAAACGTTGAAATTGTTCGAGGAAATGGCGCGGTTAGATGAAGTATATTGACGAATATCGCAATGCCGAGATCGGGAAGAAGCTGGCACACAAAATCGAAATGATGTCTACCCGGCATATCCGGTTGATGGAATTCTGCGGCGGACACACGGTTGCTATAATGATGAACGGGATCAGACAATTGCTCCCGTCTTCGATTGAGATGCTTTCCGGACCGGGGTGCCCGGTATGCGTTACCGCAGGCGGAGATATCGACCGGGCGATTGCAATTTCTCAGCTCCCGGATGTGATCATCACCACGTTCGGCGACATGATAAGGGTGCCGGGGAGTTATTCCAGCCTGCAACAGGCGAGGGCCGACGGCGCGGATATCCGCATTGTCTACTCGGTCCATGACTCGCTGGATGTCGCGCGGAACAATCCGGGGAAGTCTGTTATATTCATGGGCGTCGGTTTTGAAACCACAGCGCCGACCATTGCCGCCGCTATCATACAGGCAAAGGCGGAAAAGATCGGCAATTTCTCTGTACTTTCGTTATTAAAGCTCTGTCCTCCGGTAATGAAAGCCCTGCTCGACCTCGGCGAGGTCAAGCTCGACGGCATAATCGGGCCAGGGCATGTAAGCGCGATAATCGGTACACAGCAGTATGAGTTCATTCCGCGCGATTACGGGATAGCGTTTTCCATCTCAGGATTTGAACCTCTTGATATACTTTATACGGTATCGACGCTGGTGGACCAGATAGAAAATCACACACCGCATGTCGAAATAGCCTATCGCCGTGGTGTAAAGCCCGAAGGTAATGAAAAGGCGCTGGAACTTATTTACACGGTCTTCGAGCCTGATGCTGCCCGGTGGCGCGGGCTCGGCACGGTGGAGGCAAGCGGGCTAAAGATGCGGGACGAATACCGTGATTTCGATGCGGGGGAACTATTTACTATTGACGCGGCCCCGGTACGGGAGCCGAAAGGGTGCCTGTGCGGCGAGATACTGCGCGGAATAAAAACTCCTCTTGATTGTACACTGTTCGGTAAAGTATGCATGCCGGAAAGCCCGGTAGGTCCATGTATGGTCTCATCGGAAGGGGCATGCAGCGCATATTATATGTACGGGAATGGTCATGAATAAAACGATATTGCTCGCACATGGAAGCGGCAGCAAGTTGAGCCGGGAGTTAATCGAGACCCGGTTGCTTCGTCCGCTTGGTAACGAAATACTGGCAAAGCTGGATGATTCCGCAGTGCTCGATGTAGAAGGACGTATTGCATTTACCACGGATAGTTATGTGGTGAACCCGATCTTTTTCCCGGGCGGGGATATCGGCAAACTCGCTGTCTGCGGTACGGTAAACGACCTATCGATGAGCGGAGCAGTTCCGGTATTCATGAGCCTGTCCCTGATAATCGAAGAAGGCCTTTCTTTCGATGTGCTCGATAGAGTAGTGGACTCCATAAAGCAGGCAGCCGAAGAAGCATGTGTGCAGATAGTCACCGGTGATACCAAGGTAGTCAACCGCGGTAGCGCCGATGGACTGTTTATTAATACCTCCGGCATCGGACTGGTGCCGTATGGACTGGATATATCAGGAGCCAATGCAAAAGCGGGCGATAAGGTAATACTGAGCGGGTATATAGGCGATCACGGTATAGCTGTAATGAGTCAGCGGGAAGGGCTGAAGTTCTCAGTGCCTGTACAGAGCGATTGTGCGCCGCTCAATACACTCGTTGCACGAATGCTGAAAGCATCGCCTCTTATTCACTGTCTGAGGGATCCGACCCGTGGCGGCCTCGCATCCGCACTTAATGAGTTTGCCGTTCAGTCCGGTGCAGGCATTACGCTATACGAGGGGACGATACCGGTTCGTGAGAGCGTTCGCGCGGCGTGTGAACTGCTGGGCTTCGATCCGCTTTATGTTGCCAATGAAGGTAAACTGGTTGCGGTTGTCGATGCAAGTGTGACGGGTGCGGTGCTCGATGCGATGAAAAAACATCCATACGGAAAGGATGCTGTGGTGATAGGGGAGGTAACTGCAGAACATCCGAAGAGGGTCGTTTTGACGACAATGCTCGGCGCTTCCCGCATAGTGGATGTGCTGTCCGGTGAACTCCTCCCCAGAATATGCTAGTGCCTGTTGCCGGCATGCTATCTACGGCAAGTATTCCCCCCTTTTTTTCCGGGTTTAATATTTTCACTATATCCTTGTTCATTAATTGTATTTACGTATTATCAACATTCATAATCAAGTTTGGATGATTTGCTTCAGCTAGGTTACAATGTTCAGGGATTCATTATGCGATGACATTTGTACCTGAGGAGGACCGGAACGTGTATTTAAACGATGAACTCATTAAACAAAGGCTTGAAACTCTGAAATCCAAATATCCGGAAAAGTTTGCATCAGACGAAATTATTTTCAATAATATACATCGTGGAGACCGGATTTTTATCAGCACCGGGTGCGGAGAACCGCAGCACCTGGTTAAATTGCTTATAGACTACGTACAATCTCACCCCAAGGCGTTCTTCGATACCGAGGTAGTACATGTATGGACTCTGGGCGTTGCTCCATATGCGGATGAAAAGTTTAAACGGAATTTCCGACTTAATTCTTTTTTTATTGCAGACAGCGCGCGCGAATCGGTAAACGAAGGGGTGGCGGACTATTCACCTATATTTCTTTCACAGGTACCGGACCTTCTTTTAAAAGGGTATATAGATATAGATGTAGCGCTTATACAGACATCCTATCCTGATGAACACGGATATCTGAACCTGGGAGTAAGCGTGGATATCGTGAAGGCGGCAGTCGCAAAGGCGCGACTGGTGATCGCGCAGATCAACTCACATTCGCCACGGGTGCACGGCGACGGCTTTATAAAAATAGATGATATCCATTACCTTGTACCTCACGAGGAACCTTTGCTGGAATATGACAGGAAAACGCCATCGGAAATATCAAAAAAGATCGGTACATATGTTTCCCACCTTGTCAGGGACGGAGACACAATTCAGGTGGGTTACGGGAGTATGCCCAATGCAATTCTCTCCAGCCTCAATGAGAAAAAGGACCTGGGCGTCCACACCGAGTTGATAAGTGACGGCATAGTGGAGCTTATGAAGAAGGGAGTGATCAACAATACACAAAAGACAATTGATTCAGGGAAGGCGATCGCATCTTTTTGCATGGGCACCAGGGAAACGTACGAATATATCCATGATAATCCGACCATTGAATTCAAGAGCATTAAATATACGAACGATCCGCTGATAATCGCGCAGCATGAAAATATGGTGGCAATTAACAGCGCATTGGAGATCGACCTTACCGGACAGGCGACCGCTGAGTCTATAGGAAAGACATTCTATAGCGGTGTCGGAGGACAGGCTGATTTTATGAGAGGCGCTGTGTTCGCACCAAACGGCAAAACGATACTCGCGCTTCAGTCCACCGCTCATGGGGGGAAAGTATCCCGTATTGTTCCCGCGATCCGCGAGGGCGCCGGCATTACGTTGACAAGGGGAGATGTCCATTACGTAGTCACGGAATACGGCATCGCATATTTACACGGTAAAAGCGTCAGACAGAGGGCTATGAGCCTTATCGCGATCGCACACCCCAGGTTCCGAAAGTGGCTTATCGATGAAGCGAAGGTGCTCAATCTTATCTATAAAGACCAGGCGTTCATAGCCGGAGAAGGCGGGGAATATCCTGAAGAACTTCAGACCTACCGGACCGTAAGGACCGGACTGGAAATTTTCCTGAGGCCTATAAAGATAGACGATGAACAGGCATTGAAGGACTTCGCCTATTCACTTTCCGAGCAGAGTATGTACCGCAGGTTCATGTCAGCCCGTCTGGACATGCCGCACGAATGGTTACAGAAATATGTAGTGATTGATTACACGCAGGAGATGGCTATACTGGCAACTATACAGGGGAAAGGGCAGGAGAAGATCATTGCTGTAGGACGTTACTATATAGACCCGCTGAAACATATGGCGGAGATTACATTTGCCGTAACGGACGAGTATCAGAATATGGGTGTGGGCAGTGAATTACTTTCTTATCTCACCCACCTGGCGAAACAACAGGGACTTCTCGGTTTTGAGGCGGAGGTGCTCATGGACAACACCATGATGCTCCACATATTCAAAAAAGCGGGATTTGAAATTACAAGCCAGCTCGAAGGAAGCGTATACAGGCTGCGGAAAATATTCTAATTTCTCCGGTTCATTCCAGCAGGGGTAAACGGGATTGCCAGTATGTTCCGGCGCAAAAATTTGGTACGCATATACATCGTGGCATTATTGACGCAAATGCCTTCACTCTATATAATTCACAGCGTAAGCGAAAAAGGTCCTCGCCTACC
>CAZAIO010000108.1:0-8929 GCA_964485235.1 uncultured Dehalococcoidales bacterium | reverse complement strand
TTCCATAACAAGTGAGACCGTTCTGGTCTCTATACAGCATGCCAACCAGGAGATCGGCACCATTCAGGATATCGAGAATATCGGTCGCATATGTCATGAAAAGGGAGTACTTTTTCATACCGATGCCACTCATACTTTTCCCCGTGTCCCTATCGATACGGGGAAAATCCCGGTCGATTTAATTACTGTATCGGCACATACGATACATGGTCCAAAAGGCATCGGGGGACTGTATATACGAAAAGGGACAAAAATAGGTAAATGGATAGACGGTGGATTCCAGGAATTCGACTTGCGGGCAGGACTGGAAAATATCCCCGGGGCGGCAGGTTTTGCCAGGGCGGTTGAACTGATCACTCCTCAGGAAACCGACCGGCTGCAATCGATGCGTGACCGCATTATAGACCATATACTTAAAGAGATACCTGATACCGTCCTCAACGGACATCGCCGGAAGAGACTTCCGCAGAACGCCAACGTCTCATTCCACTTTATCGAAGGTGAGTCCATTACGCTTCATCTGGATATGTATGGTATTGCCGTAAGCACAGGCTCGGCATGTTTCAGCCGCTCCCTGGAGGGAAGTCATGTTATCTTCGGTATCGGCGGTGACCACGAGAGGGCACATGGCTCTATCCGTTTTACTTTCGGGCGCTTCAATACTACGGAAGACGTCGATACCGTTGTTGAGACACTGTCACAAGTCGTCAAAGACCTCAGAAATATCAGCCCGCTGGGCAAAGAATAATACGAGAAAGGAGAATCAGAGATGCATTTTCCGTATAGTGAAACAGTACTGGAACATTTCCGCCATCCCCGTAATGTAGGTAAAATCGAAGATGCCGATGGAAAAGCAATAGAGGGCAGCCCCGCATGCGGTGACATGGTATCTGTCTATATAAAAGTCGATCCTGAAACAAAAAAACTTTCAGACATCAAGTTCGAATCATACGGGTGCGCCTCAAACATCGCAACAGGCTCCATCATCACGGAACTGGCCAAAGGAAAGACACTCGATGAAGCCAGGAAAATTACCTGGAAGGAGGCTTCCGAAGCCCTGGGAGGTCTTCCGAAAATTAAAGCACATTGTTCCGTGCTTGCTGTGGAAGGCTTACGCTCTGCTATCGACAATTACGAAGAACGGCATGGCATAGTAAAAGAGAAAAAGCCGACTACAGTAGAAACAATACGCAAACGGCTTAAAAAGGTTATGAATCCCATGGCCGGACTGGACCTTGTACGCACGAATCTGGTCAAGGATATTACAATAAAAGATGGAAACGTCCGTGTCATTATCGATCTGGCCAGGGACCATCAATTTGCTCCCGCGATAAAATCAGAGGTAGTTGAAAAAATAGAACCGCTGTGGGATGTTAAAAAAGTTGAGGTTGAATTTACGGAATAGAACCAGCCACTTAAACAGGCATTCATTACCAGACTCTGAGCCTGTTTATTCTGTTAAAAACATCCGAGCTGGCATTCCAGGAATTTCAATCCTCTTGCGCTCACTTCATTAGCAATGTCCAGCGGCTTTAATTTGTACTGCCGGGCAAGCTCGAACACGCGGGAACAGGTGAGTTGATTGTTTTCAATCAATTTCTCGAACGCGACCACAACATCGCCTTCGATATGCTTGTGTTCCGGATTGTCATACATGGTCTTGTCCACTTTAAAACAACCAAGCTGGCAGTTCGTAACCCGAATGCCCAGCCTGTCGGCAATTTCACCTACTGCAATTTTGGGAACACAGGCGTCAGCGGCGATCTTCCATGCAACAGGACATGATAAATACCCTTCTTTCAACGACTGTTTTATTTTATCTTCAAGTTCCGAAAGTTGCTCACGGGAAAGATTAGCCGGATTTTCTTTAACCCGTATCCTTGTCGTCTTCTTTTTTCTGTCGGTCTCGTTGAAATCTCGCATTGCTGCACCCCCGCAATAATTTACATTTATATATATAAAGGCATTGTAGTCCATTATTCGTTTCGAGTTCAACCACGTAAATTTCGGAAACTTGTATACCGATACGCAAAACAGGGAATTTATGGAATAATAGGTTCAACTATAGTATACTCTTTGAACCGAGGTTAACTGGTGAACGAATCCTTCTACATCTTCTACCAGGTGACGATGATGCTCTCGCTTATCGCCTCGCTGTACGTAATAGTACTCGCGTGGCGGCACCGTGATGTTCCCGGAGCTATCGCATTACTGGTGCTCGCAATTTCCACCTATATCTGGGCATTCGGCTTTTTCATCGAGTCTCACAGTTTTACCCTGGAACGTCAATTGTTTTTCACCAGTATCGGCTATATCGGCTCGCTGACAGTACCGGTTGCATGGTTTATCTTCGCATTGCACTACACAACCGGCGCCCGGTTGATAACCGGCTGGAAAGCGGTCACCTTATGCATTATACCGTTCGTTTCCTTAGTACTGGTCTGGACAAACAACCTTCACCACCTTATGTGGTATGACGAGCATCTTGTCACCTCAGGCACTTTCCTTATAACGGTTAAAACATACGGCCCGTTCTTCTGGGTAGCTTTAACGTACGATTATCTATTGACGCTAAGCGGTATAGTTATACTTGTACGGCGTCTGTTTACAGGTACACCGCTCTACAGAGGTCAGGCAATTTCATTACTTATAGCGGTTATCCTGCCTTTATTATGGAACGCAATATATATTTTCGATCTGCTATCGCTGCCACGCAAAGACCTGACGCCGGTCATGTTCGCCGCCTCCGGCATAGCAATAGCTGTGGGTGTAATGCGTTTTCACCTGCTCAAAGCCGTGCCTTTCGCCCGTGAATTTATTATTCAGCATATGTACGATGGCATCCTGGTCTTTAATATGCAGAAATTATTGCTGGAAGCGAACCCGGTAGCGCTGGCAATACTCGGTGCGGATAAAAGTATTATCGGGAATGAAATAAAACAGCTCGCTCGGGACTATCCGCTTCTCGGGAACATCAGCTTTGTGGAGACGAGTATCGAGCTGACATGGGAAGCATCGGGAGAGACACGTATCTTTGAAGTCGATACGGAGATTATGCGGGACAGCAAGGGCAATCAGATGGGATGGTTGACCGTCTTGCACGATGTCACAGAGCGTAACCAGAAAGAGATGGAATACAGGACGGTCATTCAGACAACGGCTGACGGGTTTTGCCTCACCGACATAGAAGGAAGGTTTCTCGATGTAAACGATGCATTTTGCCGGATGATCGGCTACAGCCGTGATGAACTGTTAAAAATGAGTATTAAAGATATCGATGAGGCAGAAGAACGCCAGGAGATGACAACCCGCATTAAAAGGATAAAAGAGGCAGGTGTAGACCATTTCGAGACCCGCCAGAGATGTAAAAACGGCGATATTATCGATGTTGAGATTAACCTCAACCACATTGAAATCGACGGCGGACGAATTTTCGCCTTTATGCGCGATATTACAGGGCGTAAACACGTAGAAGCGGAAAAAAGACGAAACTCTGAAAGACTGTTGAATGCCATGGACCAAACCATCGAAGCAATAGCAATGACAGTGGAGATGAGAGACCCGTATACTGCGGGACATCAACGGCGAGTGACCCAGCTTGCCTGCGCCATAGCAACGTACCTGCACTATTCTGAAGACAAGATCCGCGGGTTACGCCTTGCCAGCCTCATTCACGATATCGGTAAAGTGCGTATACCTACGGAAATTCTCACCAATCCGGAGGAGCTGTCCGAAGCCGAGTTCGCCCTGATGAAAACTCACGCGCAAACAGGTTACGAAATATTGAAGAACATTGTATCACCATGGCCTATCGCCAGGATCATACACCAGCATCATGAAAGACTGGACGGTTCCGGATACCCGCAGGGACTATCCGGCGATAACATCATTCCGGAAGCCAGAATACTGGCGGTTGCCGATGTTGTAGAGGCAATCGCTTCTCACCGGCCTTACCGGCCTGCCCTCGGAATCGATAAGGCGCTGGAAGAGATCGTAAAGAATAAGGGCATTCTATACGACCCTGTAATCGTGGATGCCTGCGTCGAACTTTTCAATGAGAAAGACTTTCACTTCGAGTAGAACCACCGGCAGAGCCCTCTTTATACCGGCGGTTTAATAATACTTATCTCAAACCTCTGTTTACTGGGCTTATGATTTCATTTCCAGATAGCGCCGGTATTCAGCCCGCAACAAGTTTTTATATATATGCCGCACCGACCGGGCGAAATAGTTGGAGCCTTCCAGTCGCTCCATCATTTCCAGAGCTGTAGCATCGTTTACCGGTTTTCCCTCACGGTACATTTCCTCCATGACGGCATCCAGGCCGTATATTCCTGTTTTGGTGCCGTCCGGGAAAGTGATCATTTTTACGCCCCTGACCGGGGCCTGGCTTGCGCCTCACTCGGGGCCTCAGCGGTGTTCATCGTTCGGGTCAATCTCGGTAGACATGTTCATGCTCCTGAATAAAAATTTACACACCGTCCTGCTCTCTAGCGGACGTTTTCCTGCTTTTTACACTCCTATCAGGTCAATGGAAGGGCTGTCGCCCGACTGTACGGCTTTCTCGAAGATTAACCGGGCAACAGCAATATCTTCTATGGCAATTCCCGTAGAATCAAATATCGTGACCGTCCTGTCGTCTGTCCTTCCCGGCTTTGCTCCGGCAACCAGCTCGGCAAGAGTACAGTATATTTGCTCCTGGGAAAAAAGACCCCGCTTTATCGGCACATTTATCTCCCCGCCTGCAACCGCCTGTCGCATATCGTCAACCACTACCAACGCATCGCTCAATATGGATGGCTCCAGTTCCTGCTTTCCTCCTCCATCCGCCCCTATGGCATTGATATGAGTACCGGGCACAATCCATTCCCGTTTCACCACAGGAGCACGGGATGGCGTCAATGTACATACTATATTCGATGCAGCCGCTTCTTCTATCGAACAACTTTTCACCGGGTAGCCGGGCAGGCCGTCGACCAGCTTGTTCACGGCATCGCCGGAAATATCGAAAACGTTTATGGAATCGAATTCGAAAAGCTCTGCATGAGCCATTATCTGAGTATGTGCCTGATAGCCTGCGCCGATAATGCCGAGAGTATGCGAGCCCTTACGGGCTAGATATTTCGATGCAATTGCCGATGCTGCTCCCGTGCGGTACGCGGTAATATCCGTTGCATCCATGATCGCGAGCGGATAACCCGTTTCAGGATCGTTATAGACCATCACCGCCATCACCGACGGCAATCCTCGTTGTGGATTGCCCGGATGGGAGTTCACCCATTTCACACCGGCACAACCCGGCAAAGCTGCCGGCATAGCCCGGAAATCCCCGTGATCGACCAACAGATATGCTTTAGGCGGCATATTCGCCTTTCCTGCAGAAAGCATTTTAAATGCTTCTTCCACCACCCCGATAATATCCGGCATTTTGATCAATGTGCTTACGGTGTTGTGGTCAAGAATAAACGTCGGCATGAGAATACAGCTCCTGTCTTTCAGTCGATATAGGCCTGTTTAAAATGTACGCGCACGAAGCACCCGTGTCAAGTAGCATCTCTCCTGTTTCAACAGTTATACATATTTCCCCTGACAGCTATCTCCATCATTTTCATTATATATCCTGTGGTCACCTGTATATAAAAGATGGTACACTTAGTATGAGCAGTCACACCTGCTTTCACAATAGGAGGCTCATCACCATGCAGCATTTTTCACTCGGGCTGGATATCGGCTCGATTTCCGTTAATACTGTGCTTATCGATGCTGATAGAAATATCGTCGAGGACCGGTATACTTTATGTCACGGACGCCCGTTCCGTGCGCTCTACGACGTGCTCTCAGAAGTCCTGAAGCGCTATCCCGCTGAATCGATCGTAAAGGTAGCTGTTACGGGCACCGGCGGAAAGCTCGCCGCCAGCCTTATAGGCGGCTTCTTCGTCAATGAGATCGTAGCACAGTCAAGCTCGGTATCACGCCTTTATCCGGAGGCGAGGACAGTGATCGAGATGGGCGGTGAAGACTCCAAGCTTATTATCATGCATCCGGAGACAGGGAATGGAAAGTCCCGCCTTGCTGATTTTGCTATGAACACGGTATGCGCGGCGGGAACAGGATCGTTCCTGGACCAGCAGGCAAGGCGGATCGGCATTTCCATCGAGAAAGAGTTCGGCGACCTTGCGTTAAAATCGGAAAATCCGCCCCATATCGCCGGACGCTGCAGCGTCTTTGCAAAGAGCGACATGATCCATTTGCAGCAGATTGCCACGCCGGTCCATGACATCGTGGCAGGCCTTTGCTATGCAGTTGCCCGTAATGTCCGGAGCAACCTCGCCAGGGGCAGGGACCTCGAGCCGCCGGTAGTATTCCAGGGCGGTGTTGCAGCAAATGCAGGTGTGGTCAGGGCTTTCAGGGAAGTGCTCAATCTCAAAGACGGAGAGCTTATTATACCGGAGCATTTCGCCTCGATGGGCGCGATCGGCGCCGTGTTCCATATCATGGACAGCCCTCCTGATACAGATATATCGTTCAAGGGACTATCCCGCCTCGCTGAACACTTGCAAAACCCGAAGTCCGACCTGCCGCGCTGGCCGCAGCTCAGACAGCCGTACGCGAACGGGCATAAAAATGTCGTATTCAAGCCTGAGACAGACAAAAAGCTGGATGTCTATCTGGGACTGGATGTAGGCTCCTTAAGCACCAACGTGGTGCTTATAGACGATGATAATAACGTGATTGCCCGGCGTTATCTGCCCACCGCGAGTAAACCGCTCGAGGCGATCCGCCGCGGCCTTTCCGAGATATATGAAGAGGTTGGAGAAGCCGTAGCGGTCAAAGCCGCGGGAACGACCGGCTCCGGACGTTACCTGACAGGACATTTTGTTGGGGCCGATACTATAAAGAACGAGATCACCGCCCAGGCAACAGCGGCTATTTTCTATCACCCTGAAGTGGACACGGTATTCGAGATCGGCGGACAGGACTCGAAATATATCAGCATCGATAACGGCGTTGTAGTGGACTTCGAGATGAACAAAGTCTGCGCTGCCGGTACAGGCTCATTCCTGGAAGAGCAGGCAGAAAAGCTCGGCATCAATATCGTCGACGAGTTCGGCGAGCTTGCCCTCGGCGCAAAACAGCCCTCACGGCTCGGCGACCGCTGCACTGTATTTATGGAAAGCGACCTGAACTCGCACCAGCAGAAAGGTGCGGACAAAGAAGACCTGATAGGCGGGCTGGCCTATTCCATCGTCCAGAACTACATACAGAAAGTGGTCGGTGCGAAGCGGATCGGCAACCATATCCTCTTTCAGGGCGGCGTGACAAACAATCCTGCCGTCGTCGCCGCGTTCGAAGCCATAACAGGCAAGCCTATTACCGTACCGCCGCATTTCGACGTGACCGGCGCAATAGGGGCAGCAATGCTGGCAAGAGAAGAAGTGCGAAAAAAAGGCAGTACAACGGACTTCAAAGGGTTCACAGTCAGCCGGACTCCTTATACTATGAGCCGTTTCACCTGCCAGGGCTGCGAAAACCACTGTGACGTACACAAAGTGGTAATAGAGGGAGAACAGAGAGCCCTGTTCTACGGCGACCGCTGCGATAAATATCAGCCGCAGGGAGTTAAAGAGGAAAAAGAGCGAAGGCGAAGGGAGATCCCCAACCTCTTCGAACTAAGAGAAAAGCTGCTGCTGGGAGACTACGAGGACAATACTTCGGACAGGCAGGCCGATACACGAACGACCATCGGCATCCCGCGAGGTCTCATGCTCTATTACCAGCAGTTCCCTTACTGGCGTACATTCTTCGAAACACTTGGATTCCGCGTCGTACTTTCCCGCCCATCCGACCGGCCTCTGGTCACGAAATCGCTGAGCATGCTGACCGCGGAGACCTGCTTCCCGGTCGAGGTTATACACGGACATATCCATGACCTGCTGGAAAAAGGCACGGACTATATTTTCATGCCCTTTATCGTCGATAACAGGGCGGACAAAGAAAACAGCTCCATTAACTACAACTGCCCGTGGATACAGGCATACCCGTTTATGCTCCGCGGCTCGATGAAAGGTGAGAAAGCGGCTAAAAAATTCCTGGTGCCGACCCTGCATTTCCGTTACTCGCGGAAAAAACTGGTCGGAGACCTTGCCGGTTTCATGAAAAAGACCTTCGGGACAAACCGGGGAAAAGTCGATCGTGCGGTCCGTGCGGCGGAGCAGGCACAATCGATATTCGAGGCGGCGCTTCGCGAAGAAGGCAGGAAAGTGCTGGATGACCTTCCTCAGGACAGGTTGCCCGTGGTGATCCTCGGGCGTCCGTACAACTCGGGAGACCCGGAACTCAACCTCAACCTCATCAAGAAGCTCATCGAACTGAATGTGCTCCCCATACCGCTCGATTTCCTGCCCTTCGGGGAGACCATGGGCGATATTTATAAAGAATACGACATGATGTACTGGCCGAACGGTCAAAAGATACTCGCAGGAACGAGAATGGTGGCAAACGACAGGAGACTGCACGCCGTGTACATCACCAACTTCCGCTGCGGCCCCGACTCATTCCTCTCGCACTACGTCAGAAAAGAAATGCGCGGCAAACCGTACCTCCAGCTCGAAGTGGACGAACACAGCGCCGATGCAGGCATGATAACCCGCTGCGAAGCCTTTCTCGACAGCCTGAAAGGTGAGACCGGTGCAGACGTGTCCGAAAAAGAGTTCGCGCCGGTATCGGTTTTCAAAACGTCGCCGTCGCGCGGGCGAACTATCTATTTCCCCTATATGTGTGACAGCGCTCACCTGCTCGCCGCCGCGTCCAGGGCATGCGGCATCGATGCGGCTGTCCTGCCCATGCAGGATGATGAGGACCTGGAGTGGGGTAGAAAATACACGTCGTCGCGGGAATGTTTCCCTATGATATGCACGACGGGGAGCTT
>CAZAIO010000107.1:0-9014 GCA_964485235.1 uncultured Dehalococcoidales bacterium | reverse complement strand
TTATCAGATAAGCACCTATTTTAACCTTTATACTCTTTCAGAAGATTCAGTGGGATAATACTCATCGGAAATATCATGGACATGTAGAAACCGGGAAAGACTATATAAAAATCGATGGCAAAATAAGAAATTCGATGACCTACCGGAAACCGACCGTGTTTTAAACGGGATACGATGCCGGATCACCGGAATACTACGAATCGTTTTAGAGTATATAGTATGCAATTATCAAGCTCGAATCGGAAATAGGGCGTACCGGAGTACAGGTTAAAGAATATTTTACAAAAGGAGGCAGACAATGACAGGTAAAATAGAAGAAAAAGAGCTTTTATGGTTTGAAGAAGTAGGTAAAGATAATATAGCCGAGGTAGGCGGTAAGAATGCTAATCTCGGTGAAATGATCCGTGAACTTAAAAGCAAGGGAATACCTGTTCCCGACGGTTTTGCTACCACTGCAAAGGCTTACTATACGTTCCTTGAAGCCAATAATTTAACTAGCAGGATAGAGGAGCAACTGGAAGATCTAAGGAATAATAAAAAGCAGCTTCATGAAGTAGGTAGTACTATCCGTCAGATGTTTGCTGATGCCGAATTCCCTTCTGATCTCGCCGAATCCATTAAAGTTTCGTATCGTGAGCTTGGCAAGCGCTACAAGACTCAAAACGTCAGTGTGGCAGTGAGAAGCAGCGGCACAGCCGAAGACCTCCCTGAAGCCAGCTTTGCGGGGCAGCAGGAAAGCTTCCTCAATATTACCGGCGAGTATGGCCTACTGGATGCCTGTAAAAAGTGCTATGCTTCGTTGTTTACCGACCGTTCTATCAACTACAGGCAAGACAAAGGTTTTGCCCACATGAAGATTGCCTTATCTATAGGCATACAGAAGATGGTACGCTCGGACAAAGCCTCTTCCGGCGTTATCTTCACACTGGACCCGGATACTGGATTCAGAAATGTCGTCGTGGTGACCGGAGCGTGGGGCCTGGGAGAGAGTATAGTGCAGGGACAGGTAACTCCTGATGAGTTTATGGTCTTTAAGCCTCTTCTCAGCGACAATAGACTATTGCCGATTATCAGCCGTACCTTGGGAGCCAAAGAGCGCAAAATCGTTTACAGCACCGGCCGGACGTCTACTACCAAAAATGTTGCCACGACAAAACAGGAGCAGGGTTCCTTTTGCCTTAATGACAAAGAAATAATGGAACTTGCCCGTTGCGCGGTCACTATCGAGGACCACTACAAACGTCCGATGGATATAGAGTGGGCTAAAGATGGTGATCTTAATAAACTTTTTATAGTCCAGGCAAGACCGGAAACCGTGCAATCACAAAAGAAAGCCGGCGCAATAAAGACTTATAAGTTACAGCAAAAAGGGAAGTTACTACTGAAAGGTCTTAGCATCGGCGAGGCGATAGCTGCAGGAAAAGCTCAGATTATAAGAGACGCAAGTGAGATTGGACGCTTTAAAGACGGCTCGGTACTTGTTACGGGGATGACTGATCCTGACTGGGAACCGATTATGAAAAAAGCAGCAGGAATAATTACCGACCATGGTGGGCGAACATCACATGCCGCCATAGTGAGCCGCGAACTGGGCATACCTGCCGTCGTAGGAACAGGGGAAGCAACCAGCACTCTGAAAGATGACCAGGAGATTACGCTGTCGTGTGCCGAGGGAGATGAGGGACACATTTATGAGGGCATACTGAAATTCAAAGCTCAAGATATGGACCTCGGCAATATCCCCGACACGCGGACCGGGATACTGATGAATATTGCCAGCCCTGCGGGAGCTTTTCGATGGTGGCAGCTTCCGGTAAAAGGTATCGGATTAGCTCGATTGGAGTTTACTATCAATACTGTTATCAGAATTCATCCCATGGCACTGGTACACTTCGAGGAGCTAAAGGATAAAAAAGCACAGCAACAAATAGCAGAGATGACTCAGGGGTACGCAGATAAAAGCGAGTATTTCGTTGATAATCTGTCGCAAGGCATTGCCAGAATAGCTGCCTCACGATATCCTGACCCGGTCATTGTACGCACCAGCGACTTTAAGACGAACGAATATGCCAGTCTGGTCGGCGGAATGGAATTTGAGCCTGAAGAGTCAAACCCGATGATAGGCTTCCGGGGAGCATCGCGTTACTACAGCGACCGCTACCGCGAAGGCTTTGCGCTCGAGTGCCGCGCGCTGAAGGTCGTGAGAGAAAAGATGGGCTTTAATAACGTCGTGGTGATGATTCCCTTCTGTCGTACTCCGGAAGAAGCGGAGAAGGTCCTTAAGGTAATGGAACAGAACGGCCTTAAACGAGGTGAAAACGGCCTTCAGGTCTATGTCATGGCAGAAGTGCCGACTAATATCATATTAGCTGAGGATTTCGCTGAGTACTTTGACGGATTTTCAATCGGCTCTAATGACCTTACTCAGCTGACATTGGGAGTTGACCGTGACTCGTCGGAACTTGCCTACCTGTTCGATGAGCAGAACAAAGCAGTCAAAGAGTCTATATCCCGTCTTATCACAGCGGCGCACAAGAAGAAACGGAAAGTCGGCCTTTGCGGTCAGGCTCCCAGTGACCATCCTGAATTCGCTTCCTTTCTGGTGAAAGCTGGGATTGATACTATTTCCGTTAATCCTGATAGTGTACTGCACGTAATAGAGAAAGTGGTGGAAACAGAAAAGAACAGTTAGAGCCTGGAAAATACGGAGACATAGGAGTAGAACCTGGAGTGTAGAATACCGAACAGGCAAGGCTGACGGAAAAAGGTCTTATACCTTAGATAGTTTATGCTGCAGTCTGGTTATGCGTTGAATCGATGGAGGAATCGCAAAACGTCTGTAGAATAATTACGTCAGATCCAGTCCTTGCTATCACAGTCTATAATTATGAAAGGTTAGATACCAATAACTGAAGCCTTAATGGTTATCTCCACGTCCGGGAAATCCCGAAATGGCAACGGTATTCATATCTCTGTGTAGAGCATATAATGCTTCGACCTCTCCATCACAGTCTTCAACAGCAGCTTTAAATTTCTTGTCCTTTTTATTCGCCTTGATGAAATCCGATTATAGACAAAGAGTCACACGATGAAATGTCTGCAATTAAGTAACAGGAACGGTTTTATTCAATCAGGTCTGCAAAAAGCCATAATCAAGTGCCAGTACATTTATCATTCTCCCCCCTGGCGTAGTAGAACAATTTGCTCGTTTACTCTCGGACAGTAGTAATCGTGAGGTCATGATTGTATAATGTGCAATACATAATATATAATCGTAATCGCAGACGACTTTCCCCCAAGTGTGGCATGTGATGAAAGATGAACTCAGAAAAAGCGGCATCGAGGTAATCGGGAATGTTCCCTGGGGTACCCACTTTTGCCAGTTCTACCACACTAAACAGGACCTGATTGACATTCTCGTTCCATATTTTAAAACCGGCTTGGAGAACAATGAGTTTTGCATGTGGATTACTGCCGAGCCGCTGAAGGCAGCGGGGGCACGCGCCGCTCTCAGACGGGCTGTTCCGGACCTCGACCGATACATCGAGAAGGGACAAATTGAGATAATACCCCATACTGAATGGTATCTTCTCGGAGGCAAGTTTGATGATGAAAGAGTGCTAAACGGCTGGGTAAGCAAGCTTGAACAAGCTTTAAATCGGGGATATTCCGGGTTAAGGTTGACCGGAAATACCTTCTGGTTGGAGAGAGATAGCTGGCAGGCGTTCACCGACTATGAAGCAAAAATCAACGATGTAATCGGCAAATACCGGATGCTGGCAATTTGCACCTACTGCCTGGATAAATGCGATGGCGCTGCTGTTGTTGATGTGGTCAAAAACCATCAGTTCGCCCTGATAAAAGAAAAAGATAAGTGGAATATTATCGAGAGCACCATTTATAAACAGGCTAAAGACGAGCTCGAGGCCAGCGAAAAGAAATATCGCGAACTTTTCACCGGCCTGACCGAGGGATTTGCCCTTTGTGAGATAATCACTGACTCTAACGGCGAACCGGTAGACTACCGGGCGCTGGAAGTGAACCGGGCGTGGGAAAACATGACCGGTCTATCTGCAACTCAAGTAATCGGTAAAAGTTTTAAAAATTTGATTCCGGACCTTGAGCAACATTGGATAGATACCTACGGTAAGGTTGCTTTGACCGGAGAGCCGACGCATATAGAAGACTACAATAAGTTCACCGGCAATTGGTATGAAATATATGCTTATTCGCCCCAAATAGGATATTTTGTCAGTCTCGTAAAAAATATCACCGAGCGAAAAAAAGTAGAAGTGGAATTGACCAGGCTCAACCGGCAATTAAGGGCTATCAGTGATTGTAACCAGGTCATTGTCCGGGAAAACGATGAGCAGACACTCTTTACAGATGTTTGCCGGATATTGTGCGAAGTCGTCGGCTACCGCATGTCCTGGGTCGGAATAGTTAAGCACGATGACGCAAAAACAGTGCAGCCGGTGGCGTGGTACGGCGACAATTATGAATACCTCCAAACTGCAAATATTACCTGGGCTGATACTGACCGGGGACGTGGTCCCACAGGTGTAGCTGCTCGAACTGGTAAGACCGATTTCTGCCAGGATTTTCTGACCGAGCCTAAAGTGGTTTACTGGCGAGAGGCTGCACTGACGAGGGGTTTCCGCTCCAGTATAGCCATACCCATTTTTGACCGGGAGGGTAGCGTTTTTGCAGTGCTCACTTTATACGCCGCCCAGCCCAATGGGTTTACTCCCGCTGAGGTCGGACTACTCGAGGAGTTGACCAATGACCTTGCGTTCGGCATCGGTGTACTGCGAATGAAGCAGGAACAGATCAAGGCAGAAGAATCGCTACATCAGAGCGAAGAACAGTTCCGACATGCAATTGAGGAAGCGCCGATCCCGGTGATAATGCATGCCGAAGACGGGCAGGTCATCCAGATCAGCCGCAGTTGGACTGAACTTACCGGCTATACTGCTGAGGATGTACATACATTTGAAGCCTGGCTTACCCGGGCTTATGGCGAAGGCGCAGATTCAGTACGCGATCATGTCCGTTCGCTTTTTTCCGGGGACGAACCACACATAGGTCTTGAGTTTCCTATAAGAACGACCGATGGTGAGATACGTTACTGGTATTTCAACGCATCGTCTCCCGGAACTCTGGCTGACGGACGCCGTTTTGTGGTCGGCATGGCGGTCGATATCACAGAGCATAAAAAAGCTGAACAGATTAAAGACGAATTTATCGGAATGGTCTCCCATGAGCTGCGAACGCCTCTCACGGTCATTATCGGAGCTCTGGATACTGCGATGGATGTACGGGCTTCTGAGGAAGATATAAAGGAACTCGTGCGAGAGGCAAGTTCAAGCGCTGAATCACTAGCCGGCATACTGGACAATATGCTGGAGCTGTCCAGGTATCAGGCTGGTCGCCTGAAACTGAATAAGAAAACGGTCGGGATTGCCGATATAGCTAAAAAAGCAATCCAGAGAGTCCGAAGAAAATATGAAACACACGATTTTGTCCTGGAAATTGCAGATGGACTCCCGGAAATAAATGCCGACTCTGTCAGGATTGAACAGGTCCTCTATAATCTTCTGGAAAATGCAGTAAAATATTCGCCCGCAGGGAGTAAAGTCAGCATCTTCAGCAGACAAGAAGAGAATGCCGTAACAATCGGCGTTAGCGATAATGGAATCGGCATTTCCCCTGAAGACCAGCGGAGAATCTTCGAGCCTTTCGCCAGGTTGCAGGAAAGCAAAATGCCCGGGGTTGGTCTGGGCCTGGTGGTATGCAAACGCTTGACTGAGGCTCATGGTGGCCGAATATGGGTGGAATCACAGCCAGGCAAGGGTTCAACATTTCTATTCACCTTACCTTTAAATACGGGCTAGACCGACGTTTCAAATTCATTTTAAAGCCACTTATTGCGGTTCAACACAGTCGCGATTCTGTTTACCATCTCGTCAACATTAAAGGGTTTGGCGATAAAGTCATCAGCTCCTGAACTAAATGCCTTTTGGGCATTCTCAGGCCTGGCACTGAAAACAATAACCGGCATTTTCGAAAATTTCCGTAACTTCTCCAGTACTTCAAAACCATTCAAACCGGTCATGATAACATCCAGCAGCATAAGGTCCGGAGATTCTGTACCTGCCAGATCAAGTGCTTCCTGACCGCTGGATGCAGTTATAACTTCATAACCCGAGATCCGCAGTTTTATTCCAATAACTTTGAGGATTGCCCGTTCATCATCGACTAAAAGGATCTTTTTTCTGTCCCTCATAAGGTCCACGCAGTCTTCTAAGCCGTCAAAATAGCCTTGATTTTTTCTACCAGAAGGTCCGGGTTGAACGGCTTTGTGATGTAGTCGTTCGCCCCCAATTTTCTGGCAAATTCGAAAATTTCAGGGCGGCCGGTGAAAACGATTATCGGTACCATGGAAAAAGCCCGCACCGTATCAATGACGTTCATACCGGTAACATCGGGCATAAGGATATCCAGTAACATGATATCCGGTTCCTGTGCCCTGACCAGTTCAATAGCTTCAGCACCGCTGGTAGTGGTGATAACGTCATATCCGTGGAGCCTGAGCTTGATACGCAGGAAGTTTCCGATTCCTGGTTCGTCATCAACTACTAACACGCGTTTTTTAATTTTCATTATCCCATTATAGCATCATAATTGGATTCTTTACCCGTCCGGCGAGAGTCACAAAAAATCAGCATGTGATACCGGGAAAACGAGTCCATATAAATTTCCCTTCTCGGATAAAATTACCTGAATGTCATAGTTTTGTAACTTTTTAAACTCCGATTTTATGACTTTGCCATCATTTGCCGTTTAAAATAGCAAAATGAACATATCATCAGCGTTATCAATACAAGACCGGGCTTTCAGCCAGGCAAAAAGGCAGGTGGCTAGAGTTTTGCTTGATTTCGCTGTAGAAAATGCCGGCAGGCGAAATCTGTTAGCGCAGAGGGACATCGCAGCGATCACAGGTAAAGACTGGAAAATGGTCCATTTGTCCCTTGAATCTTTAGACCGGGAAGGTGTAATCAGGATTGAACGTAACCGTATCACTATCAATAAAGAGTTACTCCGGAAAATAGCCCGGTGTAGTTCGGAGTGAAGGAGGGTTATATGGCGATATCGACGAAATACGGAAAGGTTGATATTCCCAAAATAGGGAGCGACGAACCTGTCTTTATCTTACGGGCACAAGACAAGCTGGCTGAAGTTACCATAGGTATATATCAATTGTTGGCGGCTTCGCAAGGCAGCAAGCTGACGGACTCTCTGGAAAAGGAAATAGAAACTTTCCGAAAATGGCCGGGCAATAAAAAGTTGCCTGATTGACTCTTTAATAGACCTGTTTATGTCAAGTATCGTGTGAAGGTTGCACTATTAATCGGGGAACTCCGGCGAGTGTGAACGTGCATTCGTGTCATACAGAAATATTCAATCAATAGATTTTCACGGTGACAGGAATTAACAGGTATCGTTCAATATCATATGCATAAAATTAAAAGGGATCTGCTTCCAGATCCTGTGTAATTAACAAATAATGGAAAAAGCTATGACTAATATAAGTAAGGTACTCGGCATACTATGTTACTGTATAATACTTTTTAGTTCTTTATTGACGCCAAAGCCGGTACAGGCTGCTGTTGCAATGTCTCCCGTACAGGGGTATACAGGTACGCTGGTTACCGTGTCAGGCCTTTCGGACGGTATTTCTTATAGTGTCAAGTGGGGTAGTACAACGTTGAAATCCGGTACTGTCCCCGGCGGAGGTGCAATATTTTTCTATGTCCCTGAAGCCCCCGGTGGTTCTCATGATATTGTCGTTGATAATCCCACCGGTACACCTGTTTTAACTTCATCGTTCGACGTTTTACCATTTCTGGCAATAAGTCCGTTATCAGGGAGCACCGGTACACAGATAGCCGTTGCGGGCAGAGGTTTTGGCGCGTGGGAAGGCGGTATATATGTAACCTATAATAACGCAGTTATTACTCCACCTATAACCGCCCATGGTAACGGTTCATGGTTTGCTGAATTTGTTGCACCCGTTTCGCCTCAGGGTGTCAACTATATAGGTGCATTCGGCAATGTCACATCACTGTATAATGTCGTCAAACGACCTTTCACAATTACACCCGGCATATCTATAAATCCGGTATCAGGCTGTGTCGGAACATCTGTTACAGTCAAAGGCACCGGATTTGCAGCTCTGGAGTCCGATATAAAAATAACGTTCGATAAACAGGTGGTAAAATCCGGGATCATATCACAACCGGATGGAACATGGAGTACCACGTTCAATGTGCCCGCTTCAGGTGAAGGCGCCCGTACAATAGACGCTTCAGGTTTAAGTACATCATCGTTCAGCGTACCAAATGCCGTTTTTACTGTCATGGCGAGTGTTTTTATCGATCCCGATACAGGAAGCGTCGGTAATACAATAAATATCATAGGTAAAGGGTTCAAAGAGCACGAAAATGGGATTGTGATTACCTATGACGGCAAGATTATACAAAGCGGTATAACCGCCGATGCGGAAGGTAACTGGACTACTTCAGTTACAATACCCTCCAGTACCGGAGGATCTCATGAATTTGGCGCTTACGGTAATGTTACAACGACACTCAATTGCGCCAGGACTACATTGACCGTTCGTCCGAAAATAGTCATCGATCCTGAAGGAGGAAATGTTGGCGATGCCATTTCAATAAAGGGTTCGGGTTTCGAAAGTCAGAGCCTTATAAGCGTAACATTCGGCGGCGAACCGATTGCTGCCGGAGTGCAGACTGATCCGAATGGCAGTTTCTCTATAAGCTTTTCCACTCCGAAAGGCAGGCATGGACCAATTGACATCGTTGTATCGGACTCAACCGGCCAGACGGCATCGGGTATATTTAAAGTAGAAACTATTCCTCCGCCGATACCGCAATTGCTCTCTCCGGCAAATAATAGCAGGGTTGGCTTTATTGGAAGTTCCCGTATCGATT
>CAZAIO010000106.1:3907-9162 GCA_964485235.1 uncultured Dehalococcoidales bacterium | reverse complement strand
ATTGGGTAAGCAAATTCAACTGGTCGGGGATGATCTCTACGTTACCAGTTTGAAACGTCTTAAAAGGGGTATACAGACCAGGGCATCTAACTCCATCCTAATCAAGTTGAACCAGGTCGGGACCTTAACCGAGACAGTCGATGCTGCACGGCTGGCCCAGAAGGCCCGCTGGACGGCAGTTGTCAGTCATCGCTCCGGAGAGACTGAAGATACCACGATAGCTGACCTTGCTGTCGGGCTTGGGAGTGGCCTGATCAAGTCCGGAGCACCCTGCCGCTCCGAGCGTACAGCCAAATATAACCGCCTTATGGAGATTGAGCGGGAGCTTGGCACCAACGCTGTATTTGCCGGTATCGGGGCATTCTATAACCTGGGCGATACCAACGGCATCGTGGACGAATAGCGTAAATAAAGAGAATGATATTACTGGAGAAAGAAGATGACTGAAGCGATTCCACGAACTGATCTGGGCCGATACATGTCCGCAGTGCAAGTAGCACTTGCGAAACTATATGATTCTAAAATTGTTACACGCATCTGGGAAAGAGACCACACCGTTTGGAAACCCGAACCCGTGGAAATAACAAACCGCCTGGGCTGGCTCAATATTACTGACACCATGTCCAAGCAAACGTCTATGTTAAAATCCTTCGCTGCCGACGTTCAGCGTGCCGGGTTCAGTCACATTATATTGCTGGGCATGGGCGGTAGCAGCCTGGGCGCCGAGGTTTTGGGGCAAACATTCACCAAAGGTGATATATATCCCCGTCTCATCGTCCTGGACTCTACGCTTCCCGAGACTATACAGGCTGTAGTACATTCTATTGACCTTGACCGGTCCTTGTTTCTGGTATCCTCAAAATCAGGTACTACCACGGAGCCACTTATTCTTTATGATTTTTTTCGGGAATTGCTGGAGAAAAAAACAAACAAAGGGAAAGTCGGGGAACATTTTATTGCCGTGACTGACGCAGGGACGCCATTAGTCACTTTAGCCGAAAGGGATGAATTTCGGCACACATTCCTGAATCCACCGGACATAGGAGGCCGATATTCGGTGCTTTCTTATTTCGGTTTAGTCCCGGCGGCACTGGCAGGAGTTGATGTCGTTAAGATTCTTGATCGGGCTGAGAGTATGAAACAAAGTTGTGGCGTAGATGTATTTATATACCAGAATCCCGGAGCATGGCTTGGTGCCAGTATCGGCACACTGGCGTTGGCCGGTCGTGATAAACTGACACTGTTCACATCACCATCAATTGAAGCTTTCGGATTATGGACGGAACAGCTCATTGCAGAAAGTACCGGTAAGGAAGGTAAGGGCATCGTGCCTATCTCGGATGAGCCAATGATGAGCCCCGATTGTTATGGTGTTGACCGTCTATTTGTGTATCTGCGCGTTGAAGATGATGATAATTTTGCACAAGATGCGACAGTAAACCGGCTGGTTGCCGCAGGGCAACCGGTCATTGTGCTTGAACTCCGTGATATATATGACATCGGAGCCGAGTTTTTTCGCTGGGAATTCGCCACCTCCGTTGCCGGATCCATATTGGGCATACAGCCTTTCGATCAACCAAATGTGCAGAAAGCAAAGACAGCTACTGCCCGACTCTTACAGGAATTCAGCACGTCCGGTCATCTACCGGCGCTTACCAGCGAGGGGTCCCCGGCCGAGTTACTGACACATGCGGAGAAAGGCAGTTATCTGGCTATTATGACGTATTTGCACCAGACTCCGGAAACAAACGAAGCGATCAAAGGCATCCGCCGGAAGGTTTCGGAACATTACAGAATCGCTACAACAAACGGCTATGGCCCGCGCTATTTACATTCCACAGGTCAACTCTATAAGGGCGGGAAAAACACAGGGCTGTTTCTTCTTCTCACAACTGATCATAAAAGCGATTTGGCTGTTCCGGGCAAGGCATACAGCTTCGGTACGGTGGCTGACGCTCAAGCTATCGGAGACTTCCAGGCTTTGCAAGAAGCAGGACGCAGGGTAGTAAGGATAAACCTGCCGGGCGGCAAGCTTGAGGGATTGTTTGAAATTTAAAGATACAAATAGAGGGAAGACATTGAAACAGTTGTGGAGGTATTGAAAATGGCAGAAATAACCCGACAGAACGGAACAATGTACCCGTCTCAATACGAAACGGAAGTTACATTGAAAGATGGTTTCCGCATTTTGCTTAGACCGATAAAGACCGATGATGCCCAAAATTGGCTGAGTTTCATTGGCCGCCTCAGCCCGCATAACAAGTATCTGCACTTTCAACATACGGCTAAGGAAATGAACCTGGATGATGCCGTCCGTTTCTGTACGGTAGACTACTATAATACGTTTGCCTTTGTCGCTGAGGTCACACGGGCGCCAGACCATAATATCGTGGCCGCCGGTAAATATTACCGGCTCCCGGATGGTCATCTGGCCGAAGTAGTGTTTGTCGTTGAGGACAGCTATCAGGGTCGGGGACTGGGCACCGCTATCCTGGAACAATTGACGAACGTCGCGCGCGAAAACGGCATCGATACTTTTGAGGCCGATACTATGGTCGGCGATGAACGGGCGGCCGGCATTTTTAAAAGTTACGGGTTTAACATTACCGGTGAAATTCAGTCCGGGATATATCACATCGCTTTTCCGATTACCCGGACTCCGCTGGTCATAGAAAAAGAAGAGGAACGGGAACGCACCTCAACGCTCGCTTCGCTCCATTCGCTGCTGAAACCGAAATCTATAGCACTGATCGGTGCGTCCCGACATCCCGGTACAATTGGCTATAGTCTTCTGCAATGCCTGATTCAAAATGATTTCTCAGGGAAGGTCTATCCGGTAAATCCCAATACCGATTCGCTGATGTCATTAAAGACCTATCCTTCGGTGCTTGATATCCCCGGCGATGTTGATATGGCCCTCATCGCGGTCCCTGCCAGGTTTGCCGTAAAGGTCGCTGATGAGTGCGGACAAAAAGGAGTACATACCCTGGTTGTCATCTCCGATGGATTCAAAGAAACAGGCCCCGAAGGAGCCTCGCGGGAAAAAGAACTACGCGATGTTGCTCTGGGTCATGGTATGAGGATAGTCGGGCCAAACTGCATGGGTGTTATCAATACCGATCCTTCTGTCAGAATGAATGCCACTTTCTCACCGGTGTACCCCCCGGCGGGCAATGTTGCCTTTCTTTCCCAGAGCGGTGCAATGGGCCTCGTTGTTCTCGAATATGCCAGCAATCTCGATATCGGCATATCTACCTTTGTCAGTGTAGGCAATAGAACTGACATTTCTTCAAACGACCTTCTGGAGTACTGGGAGCAGGATACTGCAACCGATGTAGTCCTGCTGTATCTGGAATCATTCGGGGATCCCAGGAAATTCTCATCGATTGCCCGTCGCGTGACCAGAAAGAAACCGATCATTGTAGTCAAGGGCGGAAGTACTCAAGCCGGTTCTCGCGCCGCCGCCTCACATACCGGGGCGATGGCGACCTCTAATGTGGTGTCCGATGTTTTATTCCGCCACGCCGGTATCATCAGAGTCAACCTGATGGAAGAGATGTTTGACGTCGCTGCCTTGCTATCGAACCAGCCCTTGCCCCGGGGGCGCAGACTGACGATAGTAACCAACGGAGGCGGCCCCGGCATCATAGCTGCAGATGCGGCGGCACAAAATGGGCTGTCACTGCCACAACCATCGCCGGAGTTAACTGCCAGGCTTAAATCTGCCGTCAAGCGGGATATCAACATACACAATCCCCTTGATACCACCGCTGGTGCTGATGCCGAAGAATTCCGCAGTTTGCTGAGGATCATTGCTGATGATAAGGATAGCGATGCTGTCCTTGTAATATTCATTCCGCCTGTCGTTGAAAATACCGAGGATTTTGAAGCCGCCATCAGAGATGTGGTACAGGATTTCCACCAGCAAGGTAAGCCGCTCCTGGAATGTTTCCTGGGACAGAGAGGGTTCAAGACAAAGCCGGGTTCCAGCGGCAGGTTTGTGCCCGGTTATTCCTTCCCGGAAGAGGCTATTTCCGCTCTGGCCAGGGCAGTAGAATATGCGGAGGCGCGTCAGAGACCGGCCGGTAAAATACCGGAATTCACCGGAATTAAAAGGGATGAAGCTCTTGAAATCATCGGAAAAGCTTTAACGGGAACAACACAAAGACCTCTGTGGCTGAAACCGCAGGAGATAAGCGGCCTGCTTACCTGCTATGGTATTCACTTTGTTGAGACCGTAACAGCGCAAACACCTGATGAAGCAGCTGCATCGGCCACCGGGATAGGTTTCCCCGTAGTTGTAAAACTTGATTCATCTACCATAACACATAAAAGTGACGTAGGTGGCGTAATCCTCGATCTAAATTCAGGCAGTGACGTAAAGCAAGCCTTTAACGATATCAAGGACAGATTGGTGAAAATCAACCGCCAGAACGAAATGCAAGGGGTGATAGTGCAAAAGATGGTGAAAGAAGGCATCGAGGCAATTGTCGGCGTAACCCAGGACCCGGCTTTCGGGCCTTTAATGATGTTTGGCTCAGGCGGGGTTTATGCCGAGTTGTTAAAGGACGTCGTACTCAAGCTGCATCCCATTACGGATATTGACGCAGAGGAGATGACCAAATCTATCAAGATGTCCAAACTTTTCGAAGGCTACCGGGGGTCACCACCGGCTGACATCGGGTCGATTCAAGACCTGTTGCTCAGGCTATCAGCGATGGTCAAAGATATCCCGCAGATAGCCGAGTTAGACTTTAACCCGGTGAAAGTCATGCCCGAAGCTGAAGGGTACCAAATAGTAGACGCCAGGATTATGCTCAAATAAGAATAGAAATGTAATATAATCCTGCGATATTGGTAAGCTGTTTACGAAATGTACAGGTTCTGCCTGATTATTATTAACTTGTATCGATGTGTATGAAAAAACTATCGTGATAACCTGAAAGACAGACCAAAAGTTCTGTCCATTGTATATTTAGTTCCACGAAACGGGACGATATCTGGAACCATCCGCATTTATTATCTTCTGTTGACGGAAATAGTTTTCTCGATGACTTTTTGCTGGTCGGATATTGTCTAAGATTCGGCATTAAGAGTTGTATTATGTTTAGTTGAAAATGGAGAGTATTATGTGATAATAGACATATTGGAAATAAAGAAGTATGCATCAACAGGAGGAAAACCATCATGATGTATTTCGGCGGTTGGGTATGGATACTCTGGATAGTGGTTATCGGTCTTGTTATCTGGGGAGT
>CAZAIO010000106.1:0-3807 GCA_964485235.1 uncultured Dehalococcoidales bacterium | reverse complement strand
ACAAGGGAGAACATCAACACATGGAGCATAACATGAGTTCGATGCATGAAGGGCATAAGGGAATGGGACATGATATGGGTTCTATGCAAGCAGGACATGAAATGTCCGGACATAGTAGCCACCATGCCATGATGGTTGCTGACTTCAGGCGGCGCTTTTGGATATCTCTAATCATCAGCATCCCCATTCTAATTCTTTCCCCCTTGATTCAGAAGTTTCTGGGTATTGAAGGAAGTCTCTCTTTTCCCGGCGTATCCTACGTTCTTTTCGCACTGTCCTCGGTGGTGTTTTTCTATGGGGGCTGGCCTTTCCTTAAGGGAATCTATACCGAGCTTAAGTCGAAATCTCCGGGAATGATGACCCTTATCGCCATGGCTATTACAGTTGCCTATGTTTATAGCAGTGCAGTGGTCTTCGGTATCGCCGGTTCGGTATTCTTCTGGGAGCTGGCCACGCTGATCGATATCATGCTGCTGGGACATTGGCTGGAGATGCGGTCGATAATGGCTGCATCCTCCGCCCTGGAAGAACTGGCCAGGCTTATGCCTTCGGAGGCCCACAAGGTCATGCCGGATGGTATCATACGAGAAGTACCTTTGGATGAGCTTGTTGTTGGTGACAAGGTTCTGGTGAAACCGGGGGAAAAGATTCCGGCGGACGGCATAGTAGTCGAGGGGGCAACTTCGGTAAACGAGGCTATGCTCACCGGAGAGTCGACACCCGTATCCAAACAAGTTGAGTCCATGGTAATCGGCGGTTCGGTTAATGGTGAGGGTTCCGTTACCGTTAAAGTTCAGAAGACCGGTAAAGATTCCTATCTGGCTCAGATGACAGGGTTGGTCAGGCAAGCACAAGAAAGCAAGTCAAAGACGCAAAATTTAGCTGACCGGGCCGCTCTATGGCTCACTATTATCTCTATCAGTGTTGGGATAATCACTCTTTTCGCCTGGCTCTTTTTGGCTCACCGTGATTTCATCTTTGCTCTGTCCCGGATGGTTACCGTCATGGTCATTACCTGCCCGCATGCCCTGGGTTTAGCTATTCCACTGGTTGTAGCTGTTTCTACTTCTGTGTCGGCTAAAGCCGGTCTTTTGATAAAAAACAGGGACGGCTTTGAGCAGGCCCGGAGGATTCAGACGGTGTTATTTGATAAGACAGGTACTCTTACAAAGGGAGAGTTTGGAGTTACCGATGTCATTTCGTTGAATGGGAAGATGGACGACAAAGAAATTCTGAAATATGCTGCTTCCATAGAGAGTAAGTCTGAACATCCTATTGCCAGAGGTATTGTAGCATCGAAGGCGGAAACATTTCCTGTAGCAGGGTTTAAGTCCATTCCGGGAAAGGGGGCCGAAGGGAAAGTAGACGGAAAAGATGTAAAGACAGTTAGCCCCGGTTATCTGAAAGAGCATAATATTGAGGTTAATAATAAGAGAATCGATGCGTTAACATCGCAGGGAAAAACGACGATTTATGTTCTTATCGATGGGGAAGTATCCGGCGCCATCGGCCTTGCCGATGTCATCCGGCCGGAGTCCAGGGAAGCCATTGCCCAGCTTAAAGCGATGGGTATCCGGTGTATGATGATAACGGGAGACAATCAACAGGTCGCTAGGTGGGTGGCCGACGATATTGGACTGGACGAATATTTTGCCGAAGTCTTACCGGATAAGAAGGCCGAGAAGGTGAAGGAAGTCCAGTCAAGGGGGCTTAAAGTAGCCATGACCGGCGATGGGGTTAACGATGCCCCGGCGCTGGCACAGGCAGATGTGGGAATTGCTATCGGTGCCGGTACCGATGTAGCAGTGGCTACCGCTGATGTTGTCCTGGTAAGAAGCAATCCCCTTGATGTTGTCTCTATAATCAAGTTGTCCCGTGCTACATACCGGAAAATGTTACAGAACCTCGGCTGGGCAACGGGGTACAACGTTATTGCCATTCCCCTTGCCGCGGGCGTTGCCTATAACGCGGGTATAATTTTGTCTCCTGCAGCAGGAGCAGCGCTGATGGCCCTCAGTACTATTATCGTCGCTATCAACGCAAGGTTTTTACGAGTGGAGAAATAAACCGGAGAGTAGTGCAGGAGGATGTATCATGAAAAGATTGATTATTTATGGTCTAACAACAGCGCTTGTTCTTTCAACAGTTGGCGTATTCACCAATTGTAGTTCACCGGTAACACCCGGCGGGCAAGTTTCTGGCACTTCCTTTGATTCTAATGGGCAACGTATCTATTTCACAGCTACCAGTTCGTCAGGAGAAGCGATTACCCCGGAAGGTTTTACAATGATGATGCACCGGATATCCTGTGTCGATTGCCATGGTCCGGAAGGTAAAGGCGGCACGGTATATATGATGATGCGAAGCTTTGATGTCCCCAACATCACCTGGCCAGAGCTAACCGGACAGGAGCACGAAGAAGCGGGTCATGAAGATCATCCTCCATACACCGAAGAAACGCTGAAACAAGCTATTACTCAGGGACTGGACCCGGCCGGGAAGCCTCTGGATGAATTCATGCCGAAATGGAGAATGTCTTCACAGGACCTGGATGACCTTGTGACTTTCATTAAGACACTGCAATGACGAATCACTGGTATAACAGCCTGGACACAGTTTATATAAGAGATAAATGAAAAGGTAATATACATCACTACCTGGATAAACAGATTCTTTACTTTATGTTTGTTCACCGGTTTTATGCCAGCGTAGCCATAGCGCTGTTGAAGTTATCCCTAACGTGAGTACGGCAACGTAAATTTCCAGTTGAACGGAAGTGAGCAGTCCCGATTGTAGTAGGACTACTGAATAGTTGGTTGCTCCGTGTAATAGAGAGGCAATAAGGTAGAATAGCCAGCCTTTGTGCTTGCCCAGGCCGTAACCCGCAAGCGCTGAAACGGCAATGTGAAATGCCACAGTGAAAAACCGTTCGACGAACCCCAGCAATGCAGGAAAACCGTTTGCTTCAACTATGCCCCAGGCCCATCCGGAAGCGAACATAGTGTTGTGGACCCATATTGCCTCGAATACTCCGAAACCCGCTCCGGATACCGCTCCGACTATCAGTCCGACCCGTGGCGTAAAACTAATTTGGCTGCGCCACCGGTAAAGAATTACCGGAACGAGCTTTGCCGCTTCCTGGACAAACCCGCTAAGCAGTATCTGCGGTATTCCGGCAAGAGGAAGCCATTGTATAAGCGTTGTTTGGTCCCAGAACCGGAGTAAAGCCTGACCGGCCCCGGCCTGGAGCGGGACCTGGATAAAGGCTATTGCTGCCCATGTAAGCAGGGCACTGATTATGCCTACTATCCAGAGTCCGGGCTGTTTGATCAAAGGTGGCCGGTAAGGAGTTAGCCAGATTGCTCCGAAGGCCAGGCCGAGAGCGATAGCAATAAGAATGAGTCCCCAACTCAAGCCCGGATAATAAAACGCCGATATGAAAAACTGAGCGATTTGCTGAGGCATGTCGAACTACTCCTTATAAACTCTTAACCGGGACTATTCAAAATACTGCCCGGCGACGAGGTGTTCCTTGTCGAAAGCCACGCGGACGCCTATTGTTCCTTTGGTGTATTTTGCTTTGTAGTGAACAACGGTGTATCCCTGCACTTCTTCAATGCGCGAGAATTCTTTGGATACGTAGGTGCCGAGCTGATTTTCAATCTGGGATGCCACTTTATCGAATACCTCTTGAGTCACTCCAGCTTTGAACTGGGCATCACCGTACTGGGTATATTTAGCTATGTCCTTCTCGCTCAATCCTTGTAGTGTAGTCTCTGTAGCCGGATCGGCGTACGCAAGGACAGC
>CAZAIO010000105.1:9406-9614 GCA_964485235.1 uncultured Dehalococcoidales bacterium | reverse complement strand
TACGATTTCCTGTGGAAAGGCGATTGTAACTATGGCACTTGCCGAAGCGGAAGGTACCTACACACCTGAATCGATCAATGCAAAAGCCGTTGCGGATGGAGATAGTTGGATTATTAGCGGTACCAAACTTTTTGTTCCTTTTGCACATGTAGCGGACTATATACTTTTCGTCGCCCGGACCGGGGAAGTTGGAAAGCCGGAAACTGAC
>CAZAIO010000105.1:0-9390 GCA_964485235.1 uncultured Dehalococcoidales bacterium | reverse complement strand
TGTGTTTATCGTCGATGCCAAAGCAAATGGCGTAAGCTGTAATGTGCTCGATTCTATAGCAGGAAAACTATGTGAGGTCGTTTTCGACAAAGTTAAGGTCTCGAACGATGATGTTCTCGGTGAGGTTAATGGTGGCTGGAAAATCGTGAAATCGACGATTGACAAGGCTGAAGTTGCCAACTGCTGTGAAATGGTAGGTCTTGCACAGCAGGCGATCGATATGACCGTTGACTACGCAAAAGAGAGAAAGCAGTTTGGTAAACCCATCGGGAGTTTCCAGATCATACAGCATTATTGTGCCGATATGCTTATTAACGTAGAAGGCATGCGGCTCAGTACGTACAAAGCTGCCTGGAAACTGAGTGCCGGGCTTGATTTTCTGGAAGACGTAGCCGTAGCAAAAGCATGGGCTATACAGGCAGCAGACCAGCTCGTAAGTCTAGCTCATCAGGTACACGGTGCGATCGGCGTTACCATTGAGTATGACCTGCATTATTATACAAGAAGGCTCAAAGCCGGAGAGCTTAGCTTTGGTGGTGTGAACTATTATCATGAACTGCTAGCGCAGGGGCTCGGACTATAAAGCTACTTTATTGCATTTTAATACGGGAATAAAAAGTAAGGGAAGGTATAGTACATAATACCTTCCCTTTATTTATTTTCATCTTTCGGATAGACCGGTTCAGACAGGTATTTTGCTCCGTTCTTTTATTATCCAGGATTGTGCATGATCGAACAGTTTTTCCGCCCCGTCCATCATTAATTCTTCCGCATCTTCCGAGCCAAGCATAGCGGCGATCTCCTCGATACGGTTTTTCCCCTTGATAGATTCGACTTTTGTCGATGCTCGACCTGAAGATGTTTCCTTTGTGATCTTGATATGAAGGTCACCGAAACAAGCTATCTGCGGGAGATGGGTGACGCATATTACCTGATGCTGGTTTGAGAGAACAGATAGTTTTCTTCCGACTATATCGGCGCTGCGACCGCCTATACCGGAATCTATTTCATCAAATACAAGCGTTGGAATATTATCGGCCTGTTTTAATGAGCTCTTTAGTGCCAGCATTATACGACAGGTCTCTCCACCTGACGCGATATCAGATAGCGGTTTCAGGGGTTCGCCCGGATTAGTTGAAATCAAAAACTCAACCTGGTCGATGCCGGTACGTGTGTGAGCGTAATTCTTCTTACCGGTAACCGGAAGTCCGTCAGGGTCCTCTTTCCGGTGGAGGTTGATATCGAATTTAGCCCAGGGAAGACCGACATCGGCGAGTTCTTCGTTAGCAAGCCCTCTTAAACTTTCGGCAGATTTGCGTCTGGAAAGCGACAGGTCTTCTGCCTGTTTGCCTGCCTCCATTTTAAGGTTCTCTATTTCCTTCTTGAGCGTATCTTCACGTTCCTTATTTGTATCGATTGAATCGAGCTCCTTTTTAATGTTTTCATAGAATGCCAGAATGTCCTCGATTGTCGAACCATATTTTCGTTTCAAGTTTTGAATAAAACTTATCCTGTGCTCTATTTCCTCCAGTTTGTCAGTATCATTATCTACCGATTCACCATATTCACGGAGGTCCCGTGCTATATCTTCCAGTGTGGACATAGAATCCAGCAGTTGTTCTCTATATGCAGAAATATCCGGTTCATTTTTTGTGAGCAATCTCAACGCTTCCTGTGCTTCATGTATAAGCACAGTTGCGGAACGTTCTTCTCCGTACAGACTGTTATATGCGTTCTGGCAATTTTCCTTGATTGATTCGGACCGTAATAGTCTTTCCTTATCTGCCACGAGCACAATGTCTTCTCCCATCACCAGTTGTGCGTTTTCTATTTCTGCCAGTTGATATTGCAGGAGGTCATACCTGCCGTTCATACCTGCTGAACCAATGGAGGACAATTGTTTATTAACTTCTTTAAGTTTATCTATAGTCGATGCAAAAAGGGTCCTTAGCTCTCTGGTATTTCCGAAAGAATCGAGAAGTTCCATTTGACGGGTATGATCGAGCAGCGAAATTGTATCGGACTGACCGTGCATATCGATGATATATTTGCTGATCTGGCGGAGCAGGGAAATAGGTACAACCCGGCTATTTAACCTGGCGACACTTCTTCCCTGTTGCTGGATTTCACGTGAAATAACGAGCATGCCATCCGGATCCGGTTCGATGGCACTTTCCAGTAAGATATCGTTTAGACTGTTTATTGTCTCTGCAGACAACCAGAAAATTCCTTCGATTCGGGCTGTAGATGCTCCGTTCCTGATTATTCCGGAGGGCGTACGGGCACCTGATAATATAGCAAGAGAATCTACAATAAGCGATTTACCTGCCCCCTCTTTGCCGCTTATTATATTCAGCCCGGAAGTTAATGTGATATGAACATCTTCAATTACCGCAAAATTTTGAATATGGAGCTCGCTTAACATGGTACCTCCTTATTAATAACCTGCAAGCGGTGAAAATACCATAATGAAACATTTGTACTAGAATTATATAGAACAGACGTACTACTTGTCAATAGCCTGCACTATTAAAGAGAAGATATTCATTAACGATTATGAATGTTTAACGGAATATATATTTAAATAATGAACTCTACGGGCCGCAATTTATGAGGATTAATGCAATGGATACATTATACATTTGAAATTTTATGGATTTCCTACTATAATATCGAAGCTTGAGAGCACATTTCGCTTATTATGCCATGCGTCAAAATGATGATAGGTTCTTCTTTTGCCCGACCATATACCGATAGCAAGTCAATATTAAGCTGAATAATCCATTAATGTTGTTTTTACCATCGGATTGACGCTGACAGAAATATGAAATCATTAATCTATAAGGAGCAGGATAAATGGCATCAACAGAAGAGCTGATAAAAAAATATCAAGCCGAACGCGAAAAAGTAAAGACTATGGATCCGAAGGCCATGGAAAAGCGTCATAAGGGTGGTCAGTGGACAGCACGGGAAAGGATAGAGTATTTTTTTGATCCCGGAACGTTTACGGAGATAGGATTATTTGTTAAACATCGGACAACCAACTTTGGAATGGACAAAAAGGAAGTACCCGCGGAAGGAGTAATCACCGGATACGGTCTGGTGAACGGACGACCTGTTGTTGCTATTTCAGAAGATTACACGGCACTGGCAGGTACATTCGGCGAGTACCACGGTAAAAAATTCGTGCGAGCCATTGATTTTGCCAAGGAAATGGGCTGGCCTATTGTGGGAATGAATGATTCGGGTGGAGCACGTTTACAGGAAGGTATGGATACTCTTGAAGCATACGGATGGCTTTTCAAGTCCCAGATCCTCGCTTCCGGAATCGTTCCGCAAATCGCCTTGCTTATGGGTCCCTGCCTTGGGGGACAGGCTTATCATCCTATAATGCAGGACTTTCTTATTCAATGTAAAGAAACCGGATATATGGGAATAGCCGGTCCTGCTTTTGTGAAAACACAAACCGGTGAAGAGATTACTCTTGAAGAGCTTTCCGGATGGAAGGCACATGCAATAAAATCCGGGCAAACGCATATTGTTGCGGCGGATGACAAAGATGCACTGGACAGAGCCAAAGAACTTTTAGCGTTCTTCCCCAGCAATAATAAAGAAAAACCGCCTCGTCTCGAATGTGATGATGACCCGGAAAGGTCGGTTCCTTTACTCGACACAATCATTCCGGACCGCCCGTCTCAGGGGTTCGACATGTTAAAAGTAATCAAGTCCGTTACGGATAACGGCTATTTTGTTGAATTAATGAAAAACTATGCGAAGAACTGCATTATCGGTTTTGCCAGGTTCAACGGCAGGCCGGTAGGCATCGTGGCGAACCAGCCTATGTTTATGGGCGGTGTTCTGGATATCGAGTCATCCGATAAAATGGCAAGATTTATTAGATTTTGTGATTTGTTCAGTATTCCACTTATCAGCTTCACAGATTGTCCGGGATATCTGATTGGTTCTGACCAGGACTGGCGCGGTATCTTAAGGCATGGTGCGAAATTGCTTTATGCATGGGCTGATGCCACTGTACCTCTGATTTCCATTATAATGAGAAAATCATATGCCGGAGCCCACTATGGGATGCTTGATAAATCAATTGGTGCCGATATGGTTCTTGCATGGCCCACAGCGCTCGTGACGATAGTAGGCGCGGAAACAGCAGCCAGCGTAATATTTGCCAAAGAGATCAGAGATGCTGAAAATCCTGATGAAGTTCGCACAAAACGGATAAGCGAGTATAATACTATATATGAAAACCCGTACAAGGGAGCCGAAAGAGGTTATATAGACGATATTATTATGCCCAGCGATACCAGGAAGATGATTAATCGCAGCCTTGATATACTTGAAAATAAAACCGTAAGTCGACCGTGGAGAAAGTTCTCAAATATCAATCTATAATTGTAAGGAGTTAAGAATGTCAATAGAAGCAGTTGAAGCCCCTCTACCGGGAAAGATTTTAAATGTAACAGCAAAAGTTGGTGCCGCTATAGAGGAAGGCGGGGAGATTTGCACGATAGAGGCAATGAAAATGGAAACGCCGATTCTTGCTCCCGTAGCCGGTACGATCAAACAGGTAATGATATCAGCCGGACAGACGGTACAATCCGGCGATACAATTGCCGAAATTGAATATTAATTAGTTCGTTAGAACGATATTAATACGAAACGATTCGCAAGATATAGACGGTAAGGCGTACACTACCTTACCGTCTATATTGTTGTATAATTTTGCATTCCAATCACGCGTAATATCGCAGTCTTTGTTTTCCGCAAAAAAATAATGGCAATGAACACAGATTGTCCATCGCCATTAAATAGCTTTCCTAAAGCAACTGTTGCCGGTTCTTATCGATCTAAAGAATTTTATACTTCAAAATCGTAGGAGTATTTATCTTCCTTTAATTTTACAGGCACAGCTTTAAGCGCCATGCCTATTGAAATGGTCTTTGGGTCTATTTTCTTGCTCACCCGTGCCAGTACCCGAACGCCTTCAGGAAATTCCACTATACCCAGTGTGTAAGGGGCCTCATCTTCAAATCCCGAAGGACCGTAATTTACAGTAGTGTAGGTAAGCAGTTTGCCTTTGCTCGCTATCTGAAACCATTCTACATCGCTCGATAGGCAGAAAGGGCAGTCCATCCTGGGAGGAAAATAGCTTTTTCCGCATTGCTTGCATTTCGTTCCCATCAGTTTGCCCTCAGATAAATAATCCACAAATGGAGTAGCTTTTGCCTGTTTGGTGAAACTTACTGTACCGAAATTTCCAAAATCCATTAATAATTACCTCCCGAAAATAATTACGTTAGCATATGTGCCCGTGCCGCCTACATTTTGAACCAGGCCGATCTTCGGATCTTTAACCTGGCACTCTGCTTCCGCTTCGCCTCTAAGCTGTCTAACGATTGTCCTGACCTGAGAGCCGCCGGTAGCTCCGATCGGATGTCCTTTTGAAAGAAGACCGCCATCGACGTTTACAGGTATCTTACCTTCGACATATGTTTCTTTGTCATCGATAAGTTTGGGCCCTTTGCCCGCTTCTGCGAAGCCCAGGTCTTCATACGCAAGAATTTCTGAAATAGTGAAGCAATCATGCACTTCTGCTACATTGATATCACCGGGGCCCACACCGGCCATTTTATATGCTTTTTTAGCTGCTTCTTGCGTACAACCGAAACTGGTCGTGGAGCTGCGTGCGCTCCAGTTCAGTTCAGACGTAGCCATACCGAGTCCGATCACCCATATGGGCTTTGGAGTGAGTTTCTTTGCTTTATCGGCATTTGCTACTATTACGCACGATGCGCCGTCTGCATTGGCGCAGCAGTCGAACTTCTTCAGAGGGCTGCATATTGCGTCGGAATTCACTATATCTTCGAGGCTCAAAACTTTCCGGTAATTAGCCTTTGGATTCAATGATCCGTAATAGGCGTTTTTTACTCTGATTTTTCCCATCTGCTCTTCTGTTGTTCCGTATTTATCCATATGAGCGCGGGCGTATAACGCGTGGCCTGCGGGCATTGTAGTTCCGAAAGGTGAGCTATACATAGTATCGTCGCCTCTCCCCATCACTTCTGCCGCATCACGTGATGAAAGCTCCGACATTTTCTGGAAGCCGATAACCGCAACAATGTCATGAAGATCGGCTTTGATCATTGAGTAGGCTACCCGTAAGCCCGATGTGCTTGCAGAACAAACAGATTCGACATAGAATGTGGGGCTCGGTGTCAGTCCCAGATATTCCGATATCAGGGCTGCCGGCGTTCTCTGTTTATCATATTCAGGCGCCGAGCCGATAACCGATGCATCTATGTCTTTGGGTGAAAGCTGTAGTCCCGTCATCGCTTCTTTGAAAGCCTGGAAGCATAACTCTCTGATAGAGACACCGCAATCACGCGAAAACGAAGTTTGTCCAACACCGATCACTGCTACTTCTTGAGTCATAAATTTCCTCCTGTTTTTAATAAAATGTATCCGGGCATACCATAGCTACTACGTAATTATTACGATGTATGCTGCCGGAATGTGCCCTTTAAAAAGTCATTACAACTGTTTCTGGTGTTGCATCATCGCAGAAATGTCTTGTTACGGAACTACTGCCGGGTAGGAGCAGTTACCGTAATGCATACATTTTACCAGTTATTTTAATTTTACGCATCGTTGAGCTGTTAGACAAAATTTTTATAGGAAATCCCCTTTTTTAACAGTTTATAGCGAGTTTTATATCCGGTGAGATTACACCAGGAGAAGACTGTTTATATGAGAACCGGTTGAGGTGCCCGGAGATTATATTTTCCACCAACCTGCAACAGCAAATATACAGAGCGCCACACCTGCTATTAAAGCACCGATCCATCCGAGAAGCGACAGGCAGGTGACTATAACACCGGCTATAAGTACTCCGGTAAGTATAGCCAGCAAAGAATGTTTGAATTTTATTCCGCAGATAAATGCCGCTATGGAGCCTGTCCATGCACCGGTAACCGGAAGCGGTATGGCGACAAACAGTATCAGGCCGATACGCTCATATTTCTTTAAAAGCGCACTCGGACGTCTGGCACGCTGGAGCACCCATTGCATAAACCGTTTTCCTGTTTTTGTCCTGTTAAGCAATTTTTCCAGAAAATCGAAGAAGACCAGCAGGAAGGGGACGGGTAACATATTACCTGCAATTGCTAAAATATATGCCCAGTACCATGGCATATGAAAAACATTGATGGCAACCGGGATAGCGCCGCGCAATTCGATTACAGGAAGCGCTGCGATAATAACGACGATTATCTCCTTGTAAATGCCTGTATTGACGAAATAATTAACGATATCTTCGATCATACGGTCTATCTCATCATGCCGGACAGTAGAATGCATTATATCATTAAGTATGCCGTCCAGGCCGGATGTCTGAGACCGGATAAAACGAACAGTAATTATTCCAGCCGTATCCAGTCATAATTTTTTTCTGTACGATTTGTTATTAAATATATATTGGGCGCAGATTGCCGATTATTATACGAAGGAGGCTTTAAATGTGACGTGCGGAATGGTAAAATTATCATTGAGTAAAAATATGTCAGGACATTCTAAGTGGTCAACAATTAAACGCCAGAAAGGTGTTGCAGACGCCAGGCGCGGCCAGATGTTCACCAAACTGGCAAAAGAAATTATCATTGCGGCGAAAGAGGGCGGAGGAAACCCGGACTCTAATTTCCGTTTAAGGCTGGCAGTACAGAAAGCCCGCGATAATAACATGCCGTCCGATAACATCGAAAGGGCTATTAAAAAGGGAAGCGGCGACCTGGAATCGTCAAGCCTTGTCGAGATTATGTTCGAGGGATACGGCCCCAAAGGTGCGGCTGTACTGGTTGAAGTTATGACGGATAACCGAAACCGTACACTTTCCGAGATACGAAATGCTTTTTCACGTCACGGTGGAAATCTCGGTGAAAGCGGAAGCGTTGCATGGATGTTCGAGAGCCAGGGCGTACTTACCATCGAGGTTGACGAGGAAAATAAGGAAGAACTCGAGCTTGCGGCAATCGATGCCGGTGCCGATGATGTGAACGAAGGCGATGGTTATCTTGAAATTTACACGACTCCGCAAAACCTGGAAAAAGTACGAACCGCAGTTGAAAACAGCGGCAATGTTGTTTCCTCTGAAGTTTCTCTTGTACCGAAAACTACAGTGATGCTGGATGAAAAACACGCGTTGCAGGCTTTAAAACTTGTGGATCATCTGGAAGAGCTGGATGATGTACAACGCGTATCTACCAATATTGATTTTTCAGAAGAAATGCTGGAAAAATTGCGATCGCAAGAATAATCATGCGTATTCTCGGAATAGATCCCGGCACTTTGAAATTGGGATATGGTGTAATTGATGAAGATAGTTCCAGCATTGTCCTTGTGGATTGCGGTGTATTAAACGAACCTTCAAATACTCCTGTCGAGCGCAGGCTTAGTTCACTCTATCGAAAACTCTGTGAGATAATTTCACGTTATTGCCCGGATGAAGTCGCTATAGAGGAACCGTTTGTATCGAATAATGTCCGTTCCGCAATGGCGATTGGCAGAGCACAGGCTATTGCAATCCTCGCAGCGACTGAAAGACAGTTGCCCGTCTATCGTTATTTACCGACCCGTGTGAAACAACAGGTAGCAAATTACGGCGGAAGCAGTAAGGAGCAGGTACAGGAAATGGTAAGGATCCAGTTGAATCTCGCAACGACCCCTCACTCGAATGATGCTGCGGATGCGCTTGCCATTGCCATATGCCATATCAATGAGCGACATATCGCGAACCTTATTGCGGAAAGTTGATTACAACATTTTATGATCGTTGCTCTGGAAGGTATACTCGAACATATCGCTTCCGATTCGGCAATTGTTAAAGTCGGCCCTGTAAGCTTGCAGGTATTCGTTCCCGGTTCTACTTTGATGAAACTGGGCGGTATCGGAAGTAAGGTCTACCTCCACACGCACCTCCACTGGAAAGAAGACGGCATCTCGCTTTTCGGTTTTACGTCTGCCGAAGACTTGAGGTTGTTCAGGTATCTGATTTCCGTGTCCGGCATAGGACCGAAGGTAGCGTTGAATGTGATTTCGAACCTGAACACTGAGCAGGTGGTATCGGCGATACTGAGCGGCGATAGCGACCTGATAAGCCAGGTTCCCGGTATCGGTAAAAAGACAGCCGCCCGTATCATACTCGAGCTTAAAGGCAAGATGGAAAAAGACTGGAAAGACCTTATTGTCCCCATCGCGGGAATATCGAATGCCGAGGTGGTGGAAGTGCTCACCGGACTAGGCTATTCCTTGAGAGAAGCGACACAGGCTGTATCAACATTACCGGACTCCAAAGACCTTACGCTCGAAGAGAAGGTACGGCTT
>CAZAIO010000104.1:0-9673 GCA_964485235.1 uncultured Dehalococcoidales bacterium | reverse complement strand
TGAACATATAGGGCATGGCAACCACCAGGAAGGACATGACACTGAACACGGCCATACCGCCGATCACCACGGCCGGCATGCTCATTTCCTGCTGGCTGCGCCTCTGGAAGATAGAATGAGATTTAGTGCTCACTCCTTCCATGGGTTCGTGCACTTCTTCACTGTGTGCTTCCCATCCACGTATTAAGGTCATGATGACATTGTAGGCAACTAAAAAACCGGCAAAAGCAACCAGTCCGCCGGAGACAGCACGCCAGATAAAGCCCACCCGGAGCGTCGGTAACGTCTCGACGACATTAATATGGTCCCACCAGTTGCCATTCTGTTGCAGACCGACCACACTCATGGCGGCGAAGAAAGACAGAAAACCAATGAACGCCAGCCACCAACTGAACCTCATCAACCCCTGGCTGTAAATCTTGAACCCCGTAATACGTGGAATTATCCAGAACGCGGCACCTACGGCAAGGAAACCGAAGCCGCCGAGCAGGGTAATATGCGCGTGGCCTACTGCCCATTGTGAGAAATGCAGAAAAGCGTTGGTGCTGCGCAGACCTTGCAGGGTACCCTGCGCCGACCCCAGGAAGTACATAACAAATCCTGCGAAGATAAACTGTAAAGGAGGATTGCCGATTAACTTGTGCCAGGAACCCCGCATTGTCAGGCCGATGTTGGTGAAGAAAGCGAGTACAGGGACCATCATCAGGACGGTCATGACTACGGCGATCGTTTTCAGCCACTCCGGTATCGGCGACTGTAGCAGATGGTGGCCACCCACCCCGGTATAGAAGAAGCCGATGCTGAAAAAGGCTATCAGGGAGAGCAGGTGGCTGTACAGCGGGCGGTTTATCAGCTTGGGAATAAAGAAGTACCAGGCGGGAATTCCTAGCGTAGTGAACCAGAGTCCGAGAACATTATGCCCGTAGTACCAGTTAAAGATGGCATCCACGGTTCCGTTAAGCGCCCCCGCCGGCGGCTGCCACATTACGTTGCCGATAAAATAGACTATCGGGAACCAGAGCATAGTACCCAGGTAATACCACAGGGTGACATATAACTTTTTTTCTTTCCGGGCTAGTATTGTAGCGTAGATTACAATGGCCAGCATAATTAGCGTCGCCATGACGGCAACGTCTATCGCCCAGGGCAGCTCGGCGTATTCTCTTCCCTGGCTACCGCCAAGCATAATCCAGATTATACCGCCGATGATAGCTCCATTCCAGAAAAATGCCGCCAGTTTGGCTAGAACGGGAAAGCGCAGCGGCCGGGCGCAGAGACGGGGGGTAATCCATAACATGGTGCCGATCAGTCCGGATGAGACAAAGCCGAACAAGACACCGTTGGTGTGGGATGGACGTATGCGACCAAAAGTTTCCCAGGCTGCTTCCCCCATGAATTGAGGGAAAAAGAACTTGATAGCTAGCAGAAAACCGAAAGAAGCAAAAATAGGGAACCAAAGCACAGAAAAGAAAAACCAAGCCTTGGCGGCACCGTTTCCATCCCTGAGTTCATCCTCATTGGGAATTACCAGGCTGCTGTCTTTGGCTTGTTCACTCATGGAAGCACCTTCCTTTCCGGTTCGTATAGGCTACCATTATTTCTCTTTTACGGTAACATAAACTCGCACCGCTGCCTGTGGTTCAAGTGGTGTATTATCGTTGTTGACCAGCTGTACCCAGAACGTATGCATCCCGGGCTGAACATTGCTCCACGTGTGAGATGTATCCGTAGATATTGCAAAAGTGCCTTCCGCACTGAGGGCGCTTTTACCTTGCTCCAGAGGCGGCGTAACATCCATGTAATAGACGAGATGTCCCTCACCGGGAACTTTCTGTTGTCCTGCCTTATCGACCAAGCTGAATCTCTCCACGAATGTCATGATAGTAATATCATTGCTGGACGTTGTAGACTCAGCGGCCGGGTTTATGATTAGTACGGTTGCATCCTGTGGCATGACCGGTTCGGGGTGACATGCCGTAAACAACAGAGCGATGAAAATTAATATGAAAAGAGCTGATTTCTGCAGGATTCGCGCTATTTCCATGCCAAACCTCCCGCAAAGAGAAATGTTTATCATAAGTCTAATAATGAGTGTAGCGAAAATGTATCATATTTAAAATAGTAAATCAATAGCAGTATAGGCACCCTCTTATGCAAAAGTCATAAAATTGGGCGTGAAAACATTACAAAAGTATGACATTCTAGAAGAAAGCATCATGTATAATATGTAGTTATTACATACAATGTATAGTCTGTATAGTCTATCTGGTAGTGCCTAATCAGCCTGTGTCGAGCTAGCTTGGCCTGATATGTGTATGAATGGCAGCAGCAATTACGTGTCCAGCAACCACAGCCGGAAAGATCCATCAGTAATAAGCATGGAATTTATAGAAGCCATTGTATGCTCTGAATATCAGAAGGCTCCCTCGGGTATAACGTCTGATTAAGGTTATGAAACTACGGCAAGATGCGAGGTTGCCAGGGCCGCCATCAGAGTAACAAAGCCGAGGGACACAGCAATGTGCTCATAGTATAAAACTGAGTCACCGGCTATTTGGAAGTAATACTCATAGTCTCAGTATATATTAATCGTTTTCCCGATACGACGAATCGTAAAGTCCATAAAATTACATGGACATTAAGCTGGTAAAGAGGAAAATGTCACGAAAATGTAATATCATATTGTGAAATATTGTGATTATTATGCAGAAGGAAAGTTATAGTACCTTAAAAGTTATAGTTCCTTACTTAATACCCCGACCATCGTGATCGAGGGATGAAGTTAACCCTGCATCTTGCCAAAACATTAATAATTGGATGTGTATCACTATCAAGGGTGCAGGGCAAACAAAGTTTGTAACAGTCAAATACCCCGATCGTTATGTCGTGGGGAATTTATTGTTATTGTTTATCTTATCAGGTGTATACATTGTTATACGAGTTTTTTTTAAGTATAAATCTATAAACGGTTAATTAAAATTTTAATGTCTGAGGAAATATTCGCGAAGTCAAAGTGCATGGTTTCCTCTTTGTTTAATTGTACTAATTGTGCAGCTAACTGCTATGCTTTGTTGAATAAAGGGAATTCGGCGTGCCTGTGCGGAGAGACAAGCTGCAGGGTGAGGTGTCCCCATGGATGATTCTGATAGAGTTTTACTGAGTAATATAAGGAATATTGACTGGGCACAGCTCTGGCACAGGCAAATGCAACGTACCAGCTTCCGCGGGGAAGGTGTTGATTTCTGGAATAACTGGGCGAAGACTATTCCTGTAAAAGATGGCGTAAGTGCTTATGTGAGAGAAGTATATAAAAGGATGCGCCTTGAGCCGGGTTGGACGATACTGGATGTGGGGGCAGGAATGGGAACAATGACTATACCGCTTGCGCGGCAGGGTTATGCGGTTACAGCCCTGGATAGCTCACCGGATATGCTTGACGTTATTGCCCGAAATGCAGCGAAAGAAGACCTTCACAATATTCGGTTGGTCAACGTGGACTGGATGAAGGCTAAAATAGGAGAAGACTTTCCCGAACATGATGCAGTTCTCGTATCACGTTCATTACCATCAGGTAATGATATTGCCCGCAGTATAAAATTGATTGATAGAGCAGCTCGCCGCGCGTGTTTTATAACATGGAAGGCGACTAACTTTAATGATCTGGAATCCGGAATATGTGACCTGCTTGGTATAGAGTATAATACTTTTCCTGAGTATACTGTGCTTTATAACCTGCTTTATAGCCTGGGTATATATGCTGACGTAGAAATATTTCACGTAGACAGCCAGTGGAAAATCAGAAGTCTGGATGAAGCCTATATACAACTGATAAGGAGCCGAGACGTTGACAACAGTCAAATGAAAGATAAGATAATGGCTTATCTGAAAGCGAACCTGTCATTTCACAATGGATACTACTATAAAGAGAAAAAGACAGTCTGGGCATTTTTATCCTGGCGCAAGTGATCGTTCCTTGTCTATGTTATGCCACAGGGTAATCAGGACTCATTTCAGACGCCGGCAATTAGTATATATTCAACTTGACATAATTATATAATAGGTATCAGGTTTCAGGTGGATAGCCGGGCTGTTAAAGGGGAATGCCCTGACAGGATAATAGCTAATTTCTATATTCGGAATGGCCGTACACTTGTACGTGAGAGATTTTTCACTGTAGCTTCCATGCAGGTATAATAAGATAACGTTATCTAAACTGTCCGTTAAGGAGCTCTACATGGCTTCAGGATATATGAACAAATTATTGTTTGTCGACCTTTCCGCCGGAGAAACAAAAGAGGAAGAACCGGATGAGAAAATCTGTCATGACTACGTAGGCGGTTACGGGATCGGAGCAAGGATACTTTATGAACGACAGAAAGCCGGTGTTGATCCTCTGGGACCGGAGAATACTCTGGGCTTCATGACCGGTCCGCTCACAGGCACTCCCGCCACATTCGGTGCCCGGTATGTCGTAATAGGAAGATCACCGCTCACGGATGGATGGGGAGATGCCAATTGCGGAGGGGACTTCGGACCTCACCTCAAATTTTCCGGATTCGACGGTGTTTTTTTTACAGGCATTTCGGAGAAACCGGTTTACCTGTTGATCGATAACGGTAAGCCGGAGTTACGGGATGCTTCTCATGTATGGGGGAAAAGTACATTCGAAACCGATGAGATAATGCAGGCCGAACACGGGAAAGCGGCGAAGGTAGTCAGTATCGGCCAGGCAGGTGAGAAACAGTGCCTTGTTGCCAATTTAATGAACAAGGGGGGCGATGCCGCAGGGAGGTCTGGACTTGGTGCGCTGATGGGTTCGAAAAAGCTTAAAGCGGTAGTGGTGAAGGGTGATATAAAAGTCCCTATTGCTGATATCGACCGGGCTATGCAACGTAGAAAAGAACATATAGCCGAAATGAAAACAACGTTTATCGACGATATGCATAGGTACGGTACAACCAGCCATGCGGAAGACTCGGTGCATTCGGGAGACTCACCGGTAAAAAATTGGGGAGGTGCAGGCGTTGTCGAAATGCCCGACGCATCGGGCATAAACATGCAGTTTATTGATTCGAAAGTAGAGAGCCGCTCTGGTTGCTGGCGTTGTCCGGCTGCGTGTAAGGGCAAGCTGGTTAAAGGTGCCGGACAATATCACTATCCTGATGGTACGCATCGACCTGAGTATGAAACACTGGCAGCATTCGGATCTAATTGTCTGATTAATGACCTGGACGCGATTGCCATGGCAAACCATATATGCAATAGTTATGGAATGGATACGATATCCGCCGGTTCTATCATTGCTTTTGCTATGGAGTGTTATGAGAACGGTATTATAAAGAAAGCGGATACAGATGGAATTGAGCTTAAGTGGGGAAATCACCGGGCGATGATAGCGATACTGGAAAAGATAGTGAAAAGGGAAGGAATTGGAGATATTCTTGCCGATGGAGTGATGAGAGCATCTGAAAAACTTGGAAAAGAAGCGGAAAAATATGCGGTGCATATCGCGGGACAGGAACTGGGCATGCATGATCCCAAGTTTGATTTTCCTCCTTTTGCCAGAAAACCTGTAGCAGCGGCATTCAAGATGGACCCAACTCCCGGTAGACATACTTCAGGGTTTGGTTGGGACCAGTTTTTAATACATCTGGTCAATGCAGCCGGTCTGTGTATGCACGGTACCCTGCTGGTCGCCGATCCGAACTGGTATATGGCGGAATTTCTCAGTGCGGTGACAGGTTGGGAACGCTCGAAAGAAGAGTTGCATATGGAAGATGAGAGGATTTGTGTAATGCGGCATGTATTCAATCTACGCGAAGGGGTTAATCCTTTAAACCGTAAAGTTCATCCACGAATAATAGGCAGGCCGCCCTTGAAGGCGGGACCGCTGGCAGGAAAGCGTTCGGACATTGATGCCCAGGTATATTGGACCTTAGGGAAGCTTGATTGGAACCGGTTGACTACAGTACCGAGTAAAGAAAAATTGCTTGAACTTGGAATGAACGATATCGCACAGGAGCTATACGACTAGAGAATATAATTGCTGTACGATATAATATAATTTTGACAATATAACATATATAAAAAATTTATTTCTAACAAGGGGGGTAAGTCTAATATGGCCAGTAACGTTGAATTTGAGAAGATACTTGAACCGGGATACATAGGATCTGTAAAAACACGGAACCGGATTATCAAAACCGGCGCCGGTATGCTGATGTGGAATGATCAAGAGACTCATATGAATGAAAAGATGCTGGCTTTCTATGAGTCTATGGCACGTGGTGGTGTCGGTTTATTAGTAGTAGAAGCTCCGGCGATTGAGTATCCGCGTGGTGTACGCTGGCCGCAGCGATATCGTATTGATGATGATAAGTTCATTCCAGGTCTCAAGGAGCTTGTAGATATAATACATAAACACAACTGCCCCACGTTTATGCAGATGAACCATGACGGAAACTGGCAGACTCATATACCATTTGTGCCTGACCCGCTTTTTAAAGGGCCTCCGGTGGGAGCATCTCCTGTAGAAATGATCTATCCGGGTGATTTCCACAATGAGATGCCGCGAGAGCTCACTATTGCTGAAATTGAAGAGATAACTGAAAAATTCGCCGATGCTGCGGAACGTGCACGAAAGGCCGGATTCGATGGTGTGGATATCAATGCAGCAAGCAGCCATTTGTTCAATAGTTTTCTTTCACCTTACTGGAACAGAAGACAGGACGAGTACGGTGGAAATACTGAAAACAGGACCCGTTTTTTACGGAATGTCATTGCTGCAATTAAGAAGAAGGTAGGAAACGACTTCCCTGTGGCTGTGATTATCAACGGGCTGGAAGTGGGGCTGGTCGTTGGTATCGCACAGGATAAATTATTATCGCCGGAAGAAAGTCAGCGGATAGCACAGTTTTTAGACAAGGCCGGTGCAGACGCCATACAGGTCAGGAGTCACTGGTTAGGCTTGCACCAGGGCGGATTTCTCCCTGATGTACTTTTTTATCCTGAACCTCCGGTGCCGGTGGAGTCATTTCCTGCAGGATATAACTGGCATCAACGTGGAGTCGGCGCAAATATACCTCTGGCAGAAGGAGTAAAACGGCAGATATCTAAACCGGTTACAGTAGTGGGGAGAATGGACCCTGTGCTCGGAGAAAAAATATTGGGAGAAGGCAAGGTAGACTTTATTGGAATGACCAGACGCTTGATAGCAGACCCTGAACTTCCTAATAAAGTCGCTTCTGGACGGTATGATGAGATTGCGCCATGTACTGCCTGTTTGAATTGTCTGGGAGCCGGACGCTGCCGCATCAATGCTTTCCTCGGTACCGGACAGAATATGATAGAAAAAGCAGATAAAAAGAAGAAGGTTGTAATCATTGGTGGAGGGCCGGGTGGAATGGAGGCGGCACGTGCTGCAGCGCTAAGGGGACACGACGTTACTTTACTTGAGAAAACAGGCAAATTGGGCGGACTTCTTCCGCTGGCAGCGCTGGTAAAAGGTACAGAGCAGGAAGATCTGCCTGCGATGGTACGGTACTTCGAAGGTCAATTGAAAAAGCTCGGCGTAAACGTAGTATTCGGTAAAGATGCCGATGTGTCCGCTGTCCAGGATTTGAAACCGGATGTGATTATTGTGGCTACCGGAGGAGTGGCTGTTATACCTGATATTCCGGGCATAAACAACCGGAAAGTGGTGAGCAATGCGAAATTACACAAAAGCCTGAAGACCTATATGAAAATTTTCGGCCGTGAGTTATTGAGCAGATTAACAAAAATATGGATGCCGGTAGGAAAAAAAGTTGTTATTATCGGCGGAGGTATTCACGGACTGGAATTAGCTGAGTTTCTTATCAAGCGGGGAAGAAATGTGACGGTAGTTGAGTCGTCGGACAAGCTGGGTGAAGGAATGGTAGATGTATTTTTACTGCATCTAACTTTGTGGTTTGAGAGAAAAGGGGTTGTTACAATGACCGGTGTCAAATATGAAGAGATAACCGATAAAGGACTTACTATTACCACAAAAGAAGGTGAAAAGAAGACACTGGAAGCCGATACTATTGTCCCTGCCCTTCCGCTAGGGCCGAATATGGAATTGGCGAAGATGCTCGAAGGGAAAGCTCCTGAAGTCTATGCTATCGGGGACTGCAAGGACCCGCTCTTAATAGCTGATGCTATAGGGACAGCTTCACGTCTTGTACGCTTTCTCTAGTATTTTAGACGAATGGAGCAATATCAGGTAGATACGGACTATCGAAAATCCTGAGGTTTATAGTGAGAAGGGGCGGTTATACCGCCCCTTCTGTTATATTTCCGAAAATAGTTATAATATAGTGCGTAATCAGGGATAACATTATGAATGAGAATTACGATGTAATTATTGCGGGGGCCGGTCCTGCAGGCGGTATACTTGCTTTTGAACTTGCAAGTAAAGGGATCAATGTGCTCGTGCTGGAAAAGGATGTCTTTCCGCGATATAAATGCTGCGCAGGTGGTGTGACTTTTCGGGCTGCCGAATTTTTAGACGGCACCATGGAGGAAGTCACAAAGAATACGATCACAAATGTGACTGTCCGATATAAAAATGATAACTATTCGGGATATTCGGAAAACGACCTTATTTATACTATTATGCGGGAAGAGTTCGATTGTGCGCTGGTCGGAATGGCGGAAAAGAAAGGGGCAACGGTATTACAGGGGCAAAAAGTGACGGGAGTAACTCATAATGACGGGCTAGTGGAAGTTAATACCAGCCAAGGGCGTTACCGTGCCCGCTATCTTGCAGGAGCGGACGGTGCATATAGCCTTGTTGCAAGATCATCAGGAGTAAATGTGATAAGAGATCATATCACCGCTGTTAATGCAGATGTCATAGTCTCAGATTATGAGCTCGAACAATGGAGATCGAGAATACATATAGATGTCGGTTGCATTGCCGGAGGGTACGGGTGGGTATTTCCAAAGAAAGAAGTGCTTTCAATAGGAATTGGATGTATAAGTTCCAGAGCTAAAACTATTAAAAGTGAATTCGATATTTTTATCGCTACGCTCGGATTGAAAGAGTACACTATTTCCCGTTTTAACGGCGGGCTTATACCTGTGTGCAAAAAGAATGCCGTTGTATATAAAAATAATGTAGTATTGCTCGGGGATGCTGCGGGATTTGTCGATCCTCTTACCGGAGAGGGAATATTTTATGCGATGAAGAGCGCAAAACTTGCAGCTCCTGCAATAGAAAAAAGCCTGCATCAGGGGGCTAATTGCCTTGATGAATATCAACATGCTGTTGAAAAGGAAATTCTCCCTGAAATAAATTGGGCATGGGCATTTGAAAAACTGTACATGCATTTACAGTCGAAGATCATCCCGATATTACGTGTAGACGAGAAAATATGGAATGGATGTTGTTCTATGGTACGGGGGGACCTGGACTATTCCACGGTCGTGAAACGGGTCGGTGGATTTAAAGTTATATCTAATTTCTTAACAAAATTTCTTAGGTAGAAATCAAAATTTACGTATATTGCGCTTAAAATTAGTTGATTTCATCGAGAATAGCAATTATTTCATCTTTATCCTGAAAACTGCCTTGTTGCACTTTTCTGACTATACCGTTACTATCGATAAAGAATGTCCTGGGTATTATGGTAATGTGGTATTCTTGAGCTAC
>CAZAIO010000103.1:7569-9692 GCA_964485235.1 uncultured Dehalococcoidales bacterium | reverse complement strand
TAAAAAGATGGAAAAGGAATATATAGAAAAATTAAAGACGGACGGTGTCCAGGTCTATTATCTGCCTAAAGACGAACATGCCAGGTGGGTTGCCGCTACAAAACAGGTTTGCGACGATTACTGGAATAGTCTTCCACAGGATATAGCAAAGAAATTTAAAGATTATGCTGAAAGTGCAAACAAGAAGTATCCGATAGAATAGTATAAAACTTACGTTGTCATTTTAGCTGTTGGATACTTCAACAAAACAGTCTGTATTTCATCTTAATGAAATAAGACCATATAAAAACTCTTAAACCACAGGGGCTGACAGCCCCTGTGGTTTAAGTAATAGACCATATTTATAACCATTTCTCGAATATCATGATTTACAGGAGAATGTAATCATAACATGACGCAAAGGAATATTACTTTAAGGGCAGGGCGACTATTTTCTTCGTGGCTTGACCGCTTAACTCAGATATTACTGAAGTGCAGCGGGGTAATGATAGTATTATTAGCTCTTGTATACACCTACGGGTCTTTAAAAAGGTATATCTTTTTAGCACCGGATGAGTATGCTTATATAGGCGCTGCCGCTTTAATGCTCGGTTGCGTTCTCTTTTCGCTCGCAGGTGTGCAAGCACTCAAACAACATATCACTGTTGATTTTGTAGGTCAATTTTTCCCGAAGACCCTACGGGTAATCATATCGGACCTTATAGGCCCCGTATTCGGACTTGTTTTTTTAATTGCCTTGACTTATACAAGTTGGACTGAAGGTTTGTATGCATTGCACTCAAAACAGCATACCATTATTGCCGCATCAATTCCGACATATCCCTTCAAGATCGCAATCCCTGTCTTTACCGGTATATTTACCCTGGTCATTATAGGGCAACTCTGGGTATACATTGCTTCGCACATTGGACACAGGGCTAATGATCAAACAACAGATATGTGATGGATTGGAACCCGTACACTGATATTTTTTAAGCCATAACAGGGGAGTTTTTATGGAAGTCACGTTAGTTGCTTCAATAGGCCTTATAGCCGTTGTTATTTTTACTTTAATAGGTATACCGATTGGTTTCTCTATCGGGTTTTGCGGCGTAATTGCCACATTGATTCTCTGGGGACCACACGGTTTAACAAAGCTGGGAGGGGTTGTCTATACCGAATTTTTCTCGCAGTCATGGACTGCCCTGCCGCTCTATGTCCTGCTGGCAGCTATTATCAACGTAACCGGAATAGGTGGGGACATTTTTCAAACGGCAAAAAACTGGTTGTCCCGCCTTCGCGGCGGTGTCATTATCAGCGCTATTGTGGCCGAAGGGATCATGGGAGCGGCAATCGGTAATAGCACACTCACACTACTCTCAGTAGGCAAAGTTGCTGTCTCACAGGCAGAAAAACTGGGGTACAATAAAGGGTTCAGTGCTGCGGCAATTACAGCAGGAGGTGTTCTTGGCCCGCTTATTCCTCCGAGTATCCCCATGATCGTTTACGGAATTATGGCTCAGCAATCGATTGCCCGCCTTTTTATAGCCGGTATTATACCCGGTATTATCTTGTGTACGATGCTTTCACTCTTTGTTTTCTTTTCAGTTATCAAAAGGCCTCAATTAGCCCCGGTCTCACAAAGCGTTAGCTGGCGTGAAAAATTAAGTACTTCATATAAAGTCTGGCCTATTATCGTGGTGCTCGTCAGTTTGATAGGAGGACTTTATATGGGAGTGGTAACGTCTTCCGAAGCAGCAGGACTGGGCGTTTTTGTTATCTTGATAATAGCCATTGCCTTCTATCGACTTGGTTTTACTAAATTGCTACAAGCATCCACAGATGCGGCAATAACCAGCGGCATGATTTTTATAATGATTATCGCAGTCAAAATGTTCACCTACATGGTAGCAGGTTCCGGTATGGCTGAAAATCTGGCTGATGCCATTGTCGCAGCTAACCTGCATCCTGTGATTGTGATTATTACCATTAATTTTATTCTCATTCTGCTCGGATGTGTTGTGGACGCTTTTGCCCTTATGTTGCTTACTATACCTTTCTTCATACCTATAATAGAAGGCCTGGGCTATAGTTTAATATGGTTTGGTGTGGTGATAGGCGTAAACATAGAGATCGCCATGCTT
>CAZAIO010000103.1:3248-7559 GCA_964485235.1 uncultured Dehalococcoidales bacterium | reverse complement strand
CGCCGATAGGATTGAATTTATTTATAGCAAAGGGTGCTTTTGATATCCCTATCGGCCAGTTTGTTCGTGCTATATTGCCCTTTACTATAATACTGGTTGTCTTTTTAGGAATCGTTATAGCCTTTCCCGTGTTGAGCACATGGCTACCCAGTATCATGTTCGGCGGTTAGTAATAGAGCAGTATAATTGACCATTATGAAAAGTAAGAAACTGGTCTCGTGTGATCGGTGCTATACATTTTTAAAATAAACAAATAGCCCCTGTGGTCAACTGATACCACAGGGGCTATTTTAATATACATTCATAACGGTATCGGCTTTAATTTTGATTACCGATCTTTTCTATTTCTTCCCTGATGCGTATTTTACAGCGTTTTCGCCGGCAATCCGACCGGAGTTTATAGCAAAACCCAGTGTAGAACCGCTTAATACTGCATTATATGTATCTGATTCCCACCCTCCGACATCAACGCCAACCGCATATAATCCAACAATCGGATTGAATTTATCATCGAGGACCTCCATATGCTGGTTTATCTTAATCCCACCGATTGTCCCCAGCATACTGACACCGCACTTAACTGCATAAAAAGGAGGTTTACGTAAAGGCTCAAGGAATATCTGATCTTTTGCAAAGAGTTTATCGTGCCCTTTATTACAAAAAGAATTATATTCACTGACAGTAGCTTTTAAAACATCCGGCGGCGTACCTATCCAATTTGCTATTTCATCCCAGGAATCGGATATCATTGCTGCTCTCCTTTTTACTTCAAACATAAATTCCTTATCCAGGTTCTTTCCAAATTGCGGTTCGAGCTCATTTAAAGTATGAAAAATAATTCTGTTTCGCTTGATTAATCCGCTATAGACCATTTTATGCTTGATTTTTTCATCGAAAAGTGTAAATGATGTCTTGTCAGGTTGTCTATCTATTGTATTTCCGCTCTCTGATGTTCGGAAAGAAATAGATTCGTCGGTAAATCTCTCACCCTTTTTATTCACCCATATAGTATTAGGTTCCCGGGCAACAGCGCCGACATGCGGTTTTCCTCTGAAAAAAGGGCCGCCTAGCTGAAGTAGCCCCATTCCATCCATAGCAGCACCTGTTGCAACAGCCATAAGCAATCCGTCACCTTTGTGAGGAATTCCCCTACAATATATATTATCCGTATATGACGGGCAATGCTTTTTCAACAATTTTTTATTTCCGGCATAACCGCCCGTTGCAATGACAACGCTTTTTGCCATGACCTTAAATTCGTGTCCGTTCTTTTTTGCTTTAACTCCGGTTATTTTCCCTTTATTATCCGTTACTATGTTTAACACTGCAGTTTGATTTATCAGCCGGACACCTGATTCTTTACAGCTATTCATTAGTGTTTTAATGATTTCTGCACCTGCCGACTTGGTACAATGCCAGACAAGAGGAACCTGATTGGGATATAAAGGCGGAAGAGAATCCAGTTTAAGATCTTTGTCTTCGAGCCATTCAATCGTATCTCCCGATTTATCTATAAAGGCGCGAATGACTCTGGCATCTAATTTCCAGTGTGCAAAATCCATCGCTATCTTGAACATTTTGTCGTTCCGGGCATCAATCATCAGACGCTTTTGGGTCCGGCTTTCCGAGGCAAATAGACCTTCAGCCATCATGGAGTTTCCGCCGAATACTTTCAGCTTTTCTAGAACAATAACATCGGCTCCTTTTTCTGATGCTGCAACCGCCGCAGCCAGACCGGACCCACCGCCCCCGATAACAACTATATCGCACTTCATTACATTTGTTATTTCATGTTCACCAGGTATCATAAAACTGTCCTCCGGAAAAATATTTATATTGGCAGATTGATAATTCTAAATTGACTATAGATAAAATGCAAATATCGGTCGTTTTAAAGAATCGACGCGGGAAGATTTATTGACCTTATTATGATGTCTACAAAACTTTCATCGAAGCGATCAACGTGAAAAGTCGGCTGGTTAACACAACACCTTCCTTTTATATTAATCAACGTCAGTTTCCCGGGACCTTATATTATCGTACAAAGATAGTCAGCAAGAACTGGTCTGAAGGTTCCATAACCATCTATAAGAAACATTCGATTTTGAATTACAACTTTTTATACCAATGGTAACCCTTGAGTGTAGGTGGATAAATGATAGGACATTTATCCGCCTCTACATTTGTGAAAGGATAAGAAAGTACGCTATGGCTCAGGTTCATTGATATCAGCATTTCTGCGACTTTTATGGAAGTTAAAGTAGGGTCGACAACAGGTATACCAAGCTCTTCCTGTAACCTGTCTGCCACCCCGATCATTAATGCACATCCAAGCACCAGTACATCAGCACCATCTTCCTCAATGGCTTTTCTTCCCTGCTCAAGCAAGGCCCTGGTCTCGTAGTCCATGCTTTCCTCCGTAAGAGCAGCAATCCCTCCTGCAGAAGATAAATTTGTAGTCCTTATCGATACAAACCTGTCAAGCAGACCTTGTGCTTGAATTGCTCGCCGAATGCTCATATAAAATTGATGGTGATATTTTTCATTAAGTGTTAAGTTTTTATGTTCAATCCCTGCGCCTGTAGTCACTATCGAAATTTTTTCTCCAAGCAGGCAGGCTAGATGACATGCTGCCTCGCCAGGACCGACAACCGGAATTCTTACTACTTCTCGGGACTCTTTTACTGCTAAATTACCGAAACATCCGATAATAACGCCATTATATCCTTCCTGCTCACATTTCAAGACCTCCTCCACAATATAAGGCGCTGACACTGAAATATGATATTCCGAAGCGGGAAGTTCTCCTCCATATGAAATATATCTGAAGGTCACCTTATAACCGGGAGATGTATGCTTGTCCAGATATTGCTGAATTTCATTTAATCGTTCGCTTGAATCTCGATTTTTTCCTTCGTTCACACTTGGCTGCACATAAAGGATTTTTTTCTCCGGTTTCTCCATAATAGTCCTGCTCCTGTGGATATGATAACTGTGCCCGGTTTATATAATGTCTTCAGTCAATCCTTCAAAAACGATTTGTTTATTTCCTGTCCGTAAATATTTCGTTTAAAACAGGCTAAAGAACTATGTTATTCACTATAATACTCACTACGTGATGCCGATAGTATCATTGAAAAAAATTGATGTCAATAAGATTAATGTCAACACTCTTCAAACTGTGCCGCGGAGCTGAAAGTATATAGATATACTCGATAAAGAAGATAGTAGTTTGTCCTGTTAACTTATAGTTAAACGCTTTTCTGAATGTTGTCGACACGTGCATAATACATAAAAAACTGTAAAATTAAACCCGCATTAGAACATTTAAATAATATTGACATTAATATTAATAATGCTATAATGCACAACTGATATAATATAACCTTATCAATTCAGGCACATCGCCATCATAATAAATCTTTTATAGAAAAATAAAGCAGAATAAATGAAATCTCGTTTATCCTATTTCTTATAATTATTCGAGCGTATTACACTGCTGTTAAATACAATAATCATCAAAGGAGTAGTCCCATATGAAATGTATAATTATTTATTACTCACAAACGGGTAATACACAGAAAATTGCCGAAGCGATTCACACAGGAATAAAACAAACAGGAAATGACTGTGATCTCGTTAAACTCCAGGATGCAAACCCGAGGCAGTTATATGAATATGATCTGATAGGTATAGGGTCCTGTGTACTTGCGTTCGTTCCCAAAAATGTAAGTGATTTCATTAGCAATATGCGTTCCGTTGGAGGAAAGCATATTTTCGCTTTCTGTACACATGGCACGCACCAGGAGCTATATTTTCCCGATATTGTACGCAGATTAAAAAAGAGGGAAGCAGTAGTTATCGGTATGCATGACTGGTATGGTAGTGTGTTCTTGCCGTCTATGCCGAAACCATATCCGACTGACGGACATCCCGATGAAATCGACTTGAAGGAAGCAACTGAGTTTGGCCGGGAGATGGTTGAGAAAAGCAGGCGAATAGCTGCCGGTGAAAAAGGACTTGTCCCTGCAACGCCGCCATGGCCGAAAGATGTAAAAAAGAAAGACCTCGACCCTGCTGCACTTGATCCTACATTTGCATCTGTATTGAAATATCACAAGGAAAAATGCGTCTATCCTAAATGCAGGCTGTGTGTCGATAATTGTCCTGTATACGGGATCGACTTATCACTTAAAGTACCGGTCATTGCAAAACCATGTATAGGATGTGAGTTTTGTACCAGGATCTGCCCCACTGGAGCGCTCGAGAGCGACGAGTTCGATGAAATACTGGAAAAACTTACAATAAAGG
>CAZAIO010000103.1:0-3148 GCA_964485235.1 uncultured Dehalococcoidales bacterium | reverse complement strand
GGAGCGCTCGAGAGCGACGAGTTCGATGAAATACTGGAAAAACTTACAATAAAGGAATTAACAAGATTTTACATTCCGCCCCTGCGTATAGCTGAAAAGGAAGGGCATTACAGGCCACTGGTGCCGTATGAAAAGATGGGGACCGGTACTCCCATTTTCAGGTCATACAAACATCCTCAGTGGATCATCGGAAAAGGGTTGAATCCTTCCATTAAATAGCTGACGGTTTAGCATCGCAGCGATAATACGGTTCATAGTATTTCCCTGAGCATCAGGGAAATACTGTGGATTCATTCTTCCTTTAAATAATAGAAGGCCCTAAAAGTACTTCATTTGATTGAAAATACGTTTGTTATTAAAATGAAATCAGAACTATATTGTCAATATGTTATAATTAAATTGATAATATCTTGGGAGCCGTAGCATGGTAAATGTTCTTAATGACAAAACAGCCCAGAATGTAGGTAGCTGGCAGGAATATTTTGTACCCAGTTTGTCAGAACGGATCAAGAAGGCAAGAAAACGTATTACCGGACCATTAGAGATATGTCTGGAACGTGCTCGTGCCGAAATGAAGGCCTATGAAGTATATCAAAATGATCCCAGGATAATTCAAAGGGCTCGTGTATTTGAAACCTTCCTTAAAGAAAAAAACGTCAGGATACTGGAAGATGAGTTAATTGTCGGCACCATCACCAGTAAAATTCGCGGTCAGATTTTTTCCGGAGAAGTTATGTCCTCGTTCATGAGCGCTGAGCTTGATGATCCGGAAAGAGACTTTTCTACCAGACGTTATGACCCGTTCATGATCTCCCCGGAAGAAAGATTTGAGTTAAGAAATGTAATTCTTCCGTATTTTAAAGGAAAGACTCACGGTGATTATGCTGTTGAAAGGATAGACGACGAAATAAAAGAAAAAGCATTAATGGGACTCTCTTCCTGTTCGCACATTCCAAATATCGGTGATCCATCTATGATGCGTGATGCCGGGCACCAGATAGCAAACTATGAAAAAGTGCTTTACAAAGGACTCAAAGGTATACGAGAAGAAGTATTACAGAATATGGCTCAATCTGATGAGCCGTATATGCATTTCGGAAAAGAAAGCAAGCGGGACTTTTATACGGCAGTCCTTATTTCACTTGATGCAGCTATAGATTATGCAAGACGATATGCAGAGCATGCCAGAAAACAGGCTGATGAAGAGACGAATATAACAAGGAAGAAAGAACTTCAACGTATTGCAGAGGTATGCGAACATGTACCTGCAAATCCTGCCAGAGACTGGTGGGAAGCATTGCAATCGGTCTGGATGATACACGTGCTGGTGTACTGTGAACTCACCGGTGGAATGCATTGCTTTGGTCGTTTTGACCAATACATGTATCCATTCTATAAAAAATCGGTAGTTGATGATAAAACAATGAGTCGCGAAGAAGCTCTGGAACTTCTGGAATGTTTCTGGATCAAAATCAATGAAAATGCAATGCTGGTCGACTATTTAAATTCACGGTATACAGTAGGACAGGGACTTTCCCAGACTCTTTTAATCGGAGGCCAGACCCGTGATGGTAAAGATGGCTGTAATGAAGTCACCCGGCTCTGTCTGGAAGCCGAAGAGCAGTTAAGTGTCATACAGCCTGAAACAGCTATGCGACTATGGGAAGGAACGCCCGACGAATATCTGAGAAAAGCCGCTGAGGTGATTCGACTGGGACGGGGTAAACCGAAGTTTATCGGCGATCGCAAAGGTATGCAGATGATGGCCAAGGCATATCCTGATAGAAGCATTGAGGACTGGCGAGAGTTTGCAATAATGGGGTGTACAGAGGCAGAGCTTCCTCATATAACAATGGGACACCAGTACGAAGGAAATGTTAACGTTGCCAAGATACTGGAGCTTGTATTGTATAACGGCAAGTGCTCTGTGTGCGGAAAACAGATAGGTCCTCTGACCGGTGACCCCGTTAGCTTCGAATCTATAGAAGCGGTACGACATGCATACAGAGAACAGGTTTTTTACTGGATGAAACACCTGGCCAGAGGCATCAAAACTTTAAAAGAAATTCAGTCCGGCCGCTTACCCGCACCATTTGCCTCTTCTTTAGCCGAAGGTCCTTTGAAAAAGGGAATCGATATTTTCAGCGGCGGAACATGGTATACCTTGTACGGCTTTTTACTTAACGGATTAGCGAACACGGCCGACTCGCTAACAGTCATCGACAAGCTGATTTATCGCGATAAAAAAGTTACGTGGAACCAGCTCATCGAAGCATTAAAAGCAAACTGGAAAGGCTATGAAGACCTGAGGCAACTCTGTATAAACGGCGTACCTAAATATGGTAACGATGATGATTTTGCCGACGAATGGGCTGCCTGGGTCATGGATGCATGGTACGATTCTATCGATTGGATTAATACTCAGAAAGACCTGTTACCCTACTGGGGCGGTAAATATGTTGGTGCAACTAATGTCGGAACGACGAATGTAATGTTCGGAGAAATTACCGGAGCTTTACCTGACGGACATATTTTCCCCAAACCTTTGGCTGATACTATTTCACCGGTCCAGGGTATGGATAGAAACGGGCCTACAGCAGTTGTTAAATCTGTGAGTAAATTACCAACCCACCGGTTCGCTATGGGTGGCGTATTAAACCTAAGATTGAGCCCACAACTGGTCGCATCTGATAAAGACCTCGATAATTTTGTATCCTTCCTGCGCACTATCGAAGAACTGGGGCTGTATCATGTTCAGTTCAATGTGATTACTTCCGATCTTTTACGTAAAGCCATGAAAGACCCGGAAAATTACCGGGACTTGCTGGTACGTGTCGCCAGTTTTGTCTCCTACTTCGTTGAAATTGCTGAAGAAACCCAGATGGATATAATAAACCGCACAGAACAACAGGGCTGGTAAAAGCAATTATTAAAGAGACCGGGACAGACTAATCCGTTATACCGTTTCCGCTTTGCCTGAAATTATCGTTCCGCACTCTTACTGTCGTATTAATACCTGAGAATATGCGCTCTTCCATTGAGGGCGACATTTGGTGAGAATCAATCTCTGAAACCCCACTATATTCTGTCGCATCCATTGGAGAAAAGGTAATCCCGAAACCTGAGTAATGTGGTAAATACTAACAAA
>CAZAIO010000102.1:0-9833 GCA_964485235.1 uncultured Dehalococcoidales bacterium | reverse complement strand
GTATTTTGCCTGTTATTGTCCATATACTATAATAGTCGGAAGATAACGCAGCATGATGAAGTTCTTATAGTGCGTTTTGAAAAAAGAAAAAGAACCGGGGAGACGCAATGACAGATGAATATAATATAGAAGTAAAGTTGCTTGGTATTACCGGTCTGGTCCAGGAGAAGTCTCATACGGCAGGTGAAGCAGAAATCGCAGGTCCCGAAGAGCTTATCGAATACTCAGGCAGGTTATGCTGGGGTTCCACGGATAAGCTGGGTACCAATCCTGAGCGTGTTAAGTCCTGGATACGCATGGGGCATGAATCGGTTATCGAACATGCATCGGCAACGTTCTATATTAAAGCGAGCCGGGTGCTTACGCACGAACTGGTACGTCACAGGCTGGCCAGTTACAGCCAGAGAAGCCAGCGCTATGTGAAGGAGTTGGAGCCCAGATATGTCACACCGCCGGAACTCCAGGCATGCGGAGAGAATACTGCCGCGCTCTATGAGAACGCAATGCTCAGTTCATGGAAAACTTACAGGAAACTTTTGTCTGACGGCGTCAAACCGGAAATCGCAAGGTATGTCTTGCCGAACGCTTGCGAGACGCAAATTGTAATGACAATGAACTTTCGGGAACTGAGGCACTTTATTAAATTACGGACGAGTAAACGGTCTTTGCCTGAAATGAGGGCGGTAGCAGGCAAAATACTTGACATAATGAAAGCTAAGGCACCCTCGATCTTTTCAGACCTCTAAAACGGGCAACCTGATGTCGTAAACCCGGTTTTGTTGATTCCTTTACCGGAGTGTGCGAACCGGCGTCGGTATATAAAGGAGCAGTCCTGGTATGGCACAGATAAAACCTGAAACACGTAAAGTATTCACACCGGGCAAGATCGGAAGTCTCATCCTGCGCAACCGTATAATCAAAGCAGGCTGCTTTGAGGGAATGTGCCAGGATGGTACATGTTCCAACCGGCTTATCGAACATCACAGAGCGGTGGCCGCCGGTGGTGTTGCAATGACTACTGTGGCATATTGTTCCGTAACACAGGGTGGACGTGCCTATGGTCACGAGTTGTGGATGCGGGAAGACGTAGTTCCTGACCTGAAAAGGCTTATCGATGCGGTCCATAAAGAAGGTGCCGCTGTCTCTATCCAGCTGGGACATTGCGGGTACTTTGCCAGTAAAGCTGATACAGGGTTTATACCGATCGGTGTTTCACGTAAGTTCAATCTTTTTCGTTTGAGTTTTCCACGGGTAATGACCGAAAGTGACATCGATTTGATGATCGGGGAGTTTGTACGTGCTGCGGTTACGGCACGGAACGCAGGTTTTGACGCAATCGAGGTCCACGCCGGCCATGGCTATCTCCTATCGCAGTTTCTATCACCATATACCAACAGGCGAACCGATAAATATGGAGGCTCTCCGGAGAACCGGATGCTTTTCCCTGCCCTGGTGATCAGGCGGATTCGCGAGGCTGTGGGTGCGGACTATCCGGTCATGGTGAAGATGAATGTGACCGACGGGCTTAAAAATGGACTGGAAATAGATGATGCCGTGGCTATCGCAAAGCGTTTCGAAGAAGAGGGTGCCAGCGCATTGGTACCGAGCTGCGGTTTCACGTCAAAAACACCATTGATGATGCTGCGGGGGAATGTGCCGACGTTGGAAATGGTTGCCGTTCAAAGGAGCCTCATAAAAAAGATAGGCCTTCTTCTTTTCGGACATTTTATGGTTCAACACTATGAATTTCGAAATCTATTTTTAATGCAGGATGCGTTAAAAATACTCAAGTCGGTGAAAATACCGGTGGTGCTTATCGGCGGGATATGTTCCATAAAAGACCTGGACACAGCTATGCGAGAAGGCTTTGAATTTGTTGAAGTGGGCAGAGCGATAATAAAGGACCCTGATATCGTGAACAAATGGTATAAAGGTGACGTAGCGGCTTCCGATTGCGACCACTGTAACCGTTGTATTCCCGAAATGGATAGGGGAGGGGTGGCATGTGTATGTAATAATAAGGGCTCCCTCATTACAGGGAGTAAAGGTGTCGGGGCAGAATACCGCGCATAAGGGATAATTTTTCATTACCGAAAATCATTTGCCTGTATATTTTCCTCTCATTTAAAAACCGTCCGTGAGTTTCCTTCTAATTATATTTTAGAATAAGGGACATTTATTATAAAAATATACATTGTGTTCCTTTTTCCTGTAATGAACCAAATCCATGAAAGCTCACTATAATTAAATAAAGGCTTTAATAAATTCTTTAACGGAGAGAGAAATGAGAAAAATAGCAGTACTTTTAATCATACCATTGATACTGATCGGGCTTTCCGGTTGTACGCAGAAAGTATCCGGAGACGTGCTCCATTCAGATATACCCCGGGATACTGCACCTTCGGTCAGCGAAACCGACCTCTCGGTTCTGGTCGATGGAAACAACACTTTTGCGTTCGACTTATACCGGATACTAAAGCAGGACGGGTCTAATCTTTTTTATTCTCCGTATAGCATATCGGAGGCTCTGGCGATGACATATGCGGGTGCCCGTGGAGATACTGAAAAAGATATGGCGGAAGCGTTACATTTCGACCTGTCGCAGGAGCGTTTACATCCGGCATTTAACAGCCTGGACCTGCAGTTAAAACAACGCGGGGAAGGCTCAAAAGGTAAGGATGATAAAGGCTTCAGGCTGAATATAGTCAATGCCATATGGGGACAAAAAGACTATCAGTTTCTCAATGAATATCTCGATATCCTGGCAAAGAACTATGGGGCAGGCTTGCGGATAGTGGACTTCATTAATGAGACGGAGCAATCGAGGGTGACCATTAACAAGTGGGTGAGCGACCAGACCGAGGGCAAAATCAAAGACCTGATCCCTCAGGGGATTATCAACCAGTTCACCAGGCTTGTTTTGACCAATGCCATATACTTTAATGCGGCATGGGAACATCCTTTTCACGACGCCGCAACAGCCAACGGGACGTTCCACCTGCTGGACGGCGGCGAGGTCGATGTGCCTATGATGCATCAGTCGGAGTCGTTTGGTTATACGGAAGGTGACGGCTATCAGGCTGTAGAGCTCCCCTATGATGGCGGGGAACTGTCAATGGTGGTACTGTTGCCGGAAGCGGGACAGTTCAACAATTTCGAAGATAAACTCGTTACTGGATTTATTACAAACATCATAGATAATATGGGAAGGAGTCAGGTATCTCTCACGATGCCCAAATTTGAGTATGAGTCCAGCTTCGGGCTGAAAAAGGCGCTCGGTACACTGGGTATGGGCGTGGCATTTACCGACGCTGCCGATTTTTCGGGTATGGACGGCAAGAAAGACCTGTTTATACAGGATGTGGTGCATAAAGCTTTTGTCTCTGTAAATGAATCAGGGACGGAAGCAGCGGCAGCGACTGCGGTAATAGTGGGGCTGACGGCTGCACCAATGAACCCGGTCACCATGACGATAGACCGGCCTTTCATATTCTTTATCAGGGACATTCAGACAAATAGTATAATATTTGTAGGACGTGTCTTAAATCCGTCATAGAACAGCGTCCCTTCGGGGACACCGGTTAATTTCTCTGGCAGGAGCGATTTATAATCGCTCCTGTCGTATTTTTATTATAAGCAAGCATTTATTCTTGTAACTGTTTTATCGGGGTCTATTCCATGAATAGGTTATTACACTTTGAGGACAGCCATCGACACAGGTACCGCACAGGATACATTCATCGTTTTTCATGTTTCCGGACAATACCATTTCAGTGACAGGCAGGCTCATCGGGCAGTTTTTCGTACAGGTCTTGCATTTTTTACAGTTTTCCGGTTGTGAATGTAAATGAAGAGACGGCCATTTAACAGCGTCTTTGATTCTGGTGCCGATTATCATGAATGGCGCCATCCAGCAGGCATAATGGCAGAAGGCTCTTTTGCCGATAGTAAGCGAGAGAATAACGATAAGACCCACGACGACAAAATATATAATAAAATCGGCAGATGTCGTTACTGATATCCCGTGGTCGATAAGATAAAAAGGGGCGATTGAGTTAAACCCGCCGGCGATAACAGTCATTACTATAATGATGCCAAGCCATGGAACCCAGATAAAGTATTTGATCCAGTTGAACTTTCCGCCTTTCACTTCTTTATCTTTAATCAGGGAACTCCATTCCTGCATACCGGCAGCAGGACATGTCCATCCGCAGACTGCTCTACCGAAAAATAATGATACTAAGAATAGCAGAGTAAAATAAATCAGACTGCCGGTAATCAGCCCCTGCATTGCTCCGTCAATTATTATATATGGCGACAGATATTTGTAAGTAAGCGGAAAAGTTAAAAAGGTAATCAATAAAAGACCTCTTCTTATTTTCTGCCGTCTGGCCATAGTGATCATTATTGGTTTATATGCAGATTTTTCTTTCATTCCTGTGACCTCCGGTTAATTATCGGATCTCTGAAAGATAACCGGTATAACCTGCTGATTCCATGAGTGTAAATGGCGCCGACGTATTAATTTACGCATATAATACTATAGCATATTAATTTCCCTTAAACTGATGTCACCATTTTAAGTTGTTGTCTTTGGGATGTGATTATATTTAGTCAATTTTTTCTGTAGGTACAAAACTTGCTTAATGGTATTGCAATTGGTCGCTTATATGTATATCATATCAGCATAAATCAATCGTAGACGTATATCGTTCAATAATGCATTTGTGTATTGTTTGAAATGCAAAGTACGGAAAAAACAAGCCATCCGAACAGGTCAATTGTAAAAACAATTATAGCTATTCAATTGTTTTCTGCATTATTACTGTCACTTAGCTGTGGCACCGTCGATATGAATTTTCATACAAGGGTGAAACCGTCCGGAGATATCATACAGGAAATTACCATTGCATCGACAGGGATGATGACGTCGCTTGTCGATGCCCAGCTTATTAGTGGTATGGAAAATGAGGGCTGGCAGGTGGAACGGACAACATCGGGTGAGACTACAACTGTTGTGAGTACTAAGGAGTTTTCACGAAGCTCGGACCTGGTTGTGCCCGGATTTCTGGATGACAGCCAGTCCGATAATTTCAAATTCTATATTAAAAACTATTTCGTTTTTAAGGAATACTATTTTGAGCTTACGATTCCTGAAGATAATTCGGTAAATCGTGAGGTGTCAGAAGACAATCAGGTAGGTGGAAGCGATTTGATATCCGATGAAATGCTGGAGTCGATGTTCAAATTTTCCTGGACGGTAACGTTGCCCGGCAAGATAATCGATACCAATGCCGACCTGGTTTCCGGCAACTCGGCAACATGGAATTTTCCTTATTCATCCATGGGGAGCAGCAGGGTGATTACCTTGAACACCAGATATATAAACTGGCTCGTTATAGGAATTATAGGTGGAAGTATGGCCCTGATCGTATTACTGGCTTTCATTTTAAAACGGCCTAAGGAAGAATACGTCTATTCCGGAACAGGACAACAGCCCATGTACCAGCAGACAATGAACCGGTTTTCTACAAATTGTTCCGTATGCGGATATCCAAATCCGCCCGGTAAGAAGTTCTGTGTAAATTGCGGTCGTAATCTTTCTGAACGAGGTGCACAGCAACCTGCCTCATCTGCAAGCCAATCTCAATGTCGTACCTGCGGTTATGTGAATCCGGCTAATTCAAAGTTCTGCGGCAGTTGCGGCCAATCGTTATTAAGCACAGGAAAGCCCGGATGGGTAAATTCCGGACAACTCTATATATGTCCCGGTTGCGGGTCCTCTGTTTATTTCGGTACAAATCCCTGCCCGTATTGCGGTTCCCGAATAAGATGGCGATAAGAATTTGTATCGTTTACATGCTCGTCTACAGTAAACGGGAAATTCAATATTTAAGCAGCAGGGATAATAGCCGGATTCTCTTCATAGTTTGATATTGTATTTCGCTTTTAGCCGGTTATTATCTTATCACATATCGCTAATTCGCTGATGTAAATGCTATAGTGAAGTACGACACATTTATTGCGTCGTAGAATCGGTTTGTTTTATCTAGTATAATGACGAAATAAATCATACGATAGAGTAGAACACGTATATCATTTCTCAATCTGTCACAAGCAGAATAAGGATAAGGTAAATTTCAGCAAAAGGAGAGTTATTGTCATGGGAAATCGTTTCTCGCATGTTTTTTCGCCTATCACCATAAAAGGAGTTGAATTTAAAAATAGAATTGAGTCTGCTCCGACACTGCCGTTTATGGCGACGCCTGATGGAATGGCGACACCCGCTTTTGTTGAATATTACCGTACTTTTGCGCGTAGCGGCGCTGCCATAGTGACGATTGGTGAATCTGCGGTATGCGGTTCCTCATTCAATAGTTTCAGAGCGCAGCTTAATTTAAGTAGAGATGAAGTTATTACCGGACTGGATGTTACGTATGAAGGAATCACGCGTCATAACGCGGTAGCTTCTATCGAGTTAAATCACGATGGACATGGGTGTCCAATAGGGGAAATTAAAGAGGACCGGATTCTCGCCGATATACAGGACTATGCGGAGGCAGCATATCGTTGCAGAAGGGCCGGTTTTAATATGTTGTTGGTTCATGGCGGGCACGGACATTATCCCGCTCAATTTTTATCACCCTTGACCAATACGAGAAACGATCGATGGGGTGGGAAACTGGAAAATCGCGCACGCTTTTCGATGGCTGTACTCGATGCTATCCGGCAAAAGTGCGGTTCTGATCTGATAATTGAATACAGGATAAGCCTGGATGAAAAGGTTCCGGGAGGAATAAATACGGATGAGGTGCTGGAATTTCTGACAATGATCGAAGATAAAATAGACATTGTGCATATATCGGCAGGTATGATGAAGGTAATATGGCATGTTATACAACCTCAATATTTGCCGCATATGCCGAATGTGCCTTATGCCGAGATGGTAAAAAAGAAAATCAAGCTGCCGGTTACGCTGGTAGGTTCAATAATGAACCTGGAAAATGGTGAGAAGGTATTGTCGGAAGGTATAGCTGACTTTATAGCCATGGCGCGGCCGTTACTGGCGGACCCTGAAATGATTAGAAAAACGGCGCATGGAAAGCAGGATGAAGTACGCCCCTGTGTCCGCTGCAATATGTGCTGCAGCCGGGGTTTATCTTTGGAGACCAGGTGTACTGTAAATCCGATAACGGGACTCGCGACTGAATTTCCAACGGAAGATTCCATTATGCAGGCTAAAACAAGGAAAAAGGTACTTATTGCAGGCGGCGGTCCCGCCGGTATGCAGGCAGCACTGACTGCGGCGAGGCGCGGTCATGAAGTTGTACTGTATGAAATGACTGACCGGTTGGGAGGTATGCTGAATAACGCAGTCGTGTTTCCGTTCAAAGAAGATTTAAAGAATTTCTTGCAATGGCAGATTGCCGGCATCACCCGGTCAGAAATAAAAGTCGTATATAATACTGAGGTCACCGCTGATATTGTACAGAAAGAAAAGCCCGACTTTCTGGTTATTGCCGTCGGAGCTGCCCCGTTTCTCCCGTCTTTGGCGAATAAAAGCGGGCCGAATGTGTACTGGGCAGGAGATATCGATATTACAAACATCGAAGCCGGTGAGAATGTAATTATCATAGGTGCCGGGCTGCTTGGTATTGAGACTGCGCTATTCTTTTCTCAGCAGGGTAAAAAAGTCACTGTTATAGAGATGCTGGGATCTGAAGGAGTACTTAAAGATGCGAGTCTGATAAACCGGGACTATCTGTTAGCCGCGTTGTCCGAATTAAAAGTCCCAATCGTTACCGGGAAGAAAATGGAAACTATTACCGAGACGGGTATACGTGTCATCGATGTCGGGGAAGGTCATGAAGAATATCCTGCCGATACGATTATCCTCGCAATGGGAATGATGTCTCGCAAGGGCAAGGTTAACGAACTGCGAGAACTATTGCCGCAGACCGACATAGCAGTCATCGGCGATTGCTATCAACCGCGCAATCTTTTCCATGCAATTCACGACGGTTTCAACATGCTTGTGGAAGCCTGATATTTGAGAATTAAATTGCATACTACGGCATCTGATTTTCAGGAGTATACTTTCATAAGACTCCTGAAAATCAAATTAGTTGACCTGATGCCTGCTCGCTATTAAAAAAACATATTCTATGACTCTGCGATTTCTTTCCCGATCAGATATGGAAAAGTGACGCAGGTTGCTCCGAGGTTTATCCCTGAAGGTGCAAACGTATAATAGTTTGCGAACATATCGCCGATAATCGTCCCGGCTGCATACAATCCGGGGATCACTTCATCTTTTATATCAAGTACCTGCATTTTTATATTGGTGCGCAGACCGCCGGTTACCATTAACAGGTCCGGGGAATTACGGGACTGCCCGTAGAATGGTTCTTTTTTAACCGGAACGAGAAGGCCCGGCCGTTTATGGAAGTCTTCATCCACGCCTCTTTCGCAAAAATGATTATACCTGTCGATAGTCGCCGTAAGCGTATCAGCGTTCAGTCCTAATTTGCCGGCGAGTTCTTGTATGGTATCTGCTTTTACCATCTTGCCGGTCTTCACCAGTGTTTCCCAACCCATAAGCACTTCTTTTATCTTCATGGGCGGACCGTCGTGATAATATCCCTGAGGGTACCACGGTGCCATACGGTCTACATAGTCGGAGTCCCATATCGCAAAGGCCTTCATATCCGGCTGCCGTAATTGCGCAAAACCGGCATGCGGTCCGTTTGCATCCTCATTATAATAACGTACTGCATATTTGTTGACTGCCAGTCCTTTATAACCGGCGTAGGGTATTCCATGAGGGCCTGCACCACCGATTATAGCGGGAGCGTTAGGCACTGTTTTCTGCCATGCCGCGCCTATCCATAAGCCCATTTTATGACCGTCTCCGCCGAACAAACCTCCCGATTTCACGAACTGGGCATCGTAGTCAACCGGTGCAGGGTTGACCAGAGGGAGTGCCTCCGGACAATATTTTGCGACCATTTCCCTGTCACGGGTGAAATCGCCTGTAGCCAGGACAATAGCTTTCGATCCCGTATATTTGACGTATTTCCCTTCAGGATTTACAGCAATGACAGCGGTAACACGGCCGGTATTGTTATCCTCCCGGACAAGTTGCTTCGCAATCGTTTTATAATAGATTCGACCTCCGGCTTCATTCAGAAGTCTGGCCAGTGTGTTGACGACGAGCGGTTGTCCCAGAGAAACATTTCTCCTCTTGCTGATAACAAATCCGTGTGCGCCCGGGAATGTGGACTGTATATCATCAGGATCGACGCCTCCCATTTCGAGAGTAGGGATATATCCCGCCGCTACCATTTTTTCTGTCAACCAGTCCATCGCTTCACCGCTTCTTTTTGCAAAAAGAAACCATTTTTCCTGGTCGATCCTGCCCGCTGCTCTGTCTATTTCACGCTTGAAATTTTTACCGATATCATAGTGAATGCCATGTTCGCGCTGAAGCTTGCTGTTGATAGCATGGTTGGACCCGCCCCGGGATATCGGCCGAGAACTGGCAGAGATGAGAACTACGCTAAGCCCGTTTTCAATCGCCGAGTTAGCGCAGACGAGCCCTGCTGTCCCTGCTCCGACAACAATGACATCGGCGCTTACAGTATCGGTAATCTGGCTTTCCGGTATTGATGCCGGTGGAGTTTCGAAGCTATATTGTGTGGAATTATCCATGTTTTTTTTATGCCTCCCTGAACAAAATTTCTTCCGGCGGTGCGGCCGAAGGTCCTTTAGATATAAACCTGTTAAAGGGATAATTGAAATATAATAGACGAGATAATGTGCATATGCAAGGT
>CAZAIO010000101.1:0-10015 GCA_964485235.1 uncultured Dehalococcoidales bacterium | reverse complement strand
ATTGAACTACTCAGCGTAAGAAAAATGTTAGGGCTATGGCTAAAAAGCCTTATCGATCTTGTACTTGCAAAAGAAGAGGGAAAAAAGGTGGTATATACTTCAATGCCGCCCTTATTCCACATACTAAACGGATTGGTAATAGCTTCCGATGATTTATATGTTACTTCGCCTGATATAACTCTTACCATCTCACTTGGTGGTATTTTCGGCAAAGTAAGCCATTTAATGGAAATAGCTGAAGGTGATTTACTGCCGGCCGGTTCCGCTTTTTGCAGTCCTATCCAGGTAAAACTGGGGGCAATTAATGCAGGCCTGATTCCGGTACCAGACCTTCTTGTTTCAAGTGGTTTTGTATGTGATCAAACACCCAAAATAGATGAATTGTTAAATCTTAGATACGGTGTCCCTGTAATATATGGGGACGGCCCCCACGATGAATATGAAAAGATCTGGCCGCAAGTTAATGACAAGAGAGTAAAATTTTTTACATTTGAGTCAAAGGAAATATTGGCAAAAATAAAAGATATTCTTGGCTGCAGCGTTACTGAAGAGACAGCCAGACAAGCTGACATTCGCGCCGGAATTATATTTAATAAATGTAATCAATTATTCGACCTTATAAAAAATGCAGACCCTTCACCGGTCAGCTTTAATAGTATCGGCTTCCTGGCCAGACTGGTAAAACTCGGGGTGAACACAACAACAGTTTCCGGAGACCCTGCGGGACTGCTAGATTTATTCTATTCAGAATTGCAGGAAAAGGTAAATAAAGGAGAAGGAATACACCCGAAGGGAGCTCCTCGAGTAGGAGTAGTGACATTATATTCGATTCCGGAACCGTTAAAAATAATTGAGGAGGCAGGCCTGGCAATAATCGTTGATTTTACCGGACTTGCAATCCCACAAGTAGATATTGTAGAAAGTAAGTATAATGATTTCTGGGAACATAGCGCCGAAACTCTGTTACATTTTTGTGGCCTTAAATTTCCCAGGCGATTGGTACACATGTGTAGAGAATGGAACCTGGACGGCGCAGTTCTTAATTTTCAAATAGGCTGTCGTGATATCAGTGTAGGAACATTAAAATCAAGAGACCTGTTAACCAGAGAGCTCGGGATTCCATCTTTAGTATTGGAAAGCGATCTATCCGATCCGCGTCATATAAGCGTCGAGTCAATCCGGAGCAGGGTAGAGGCATTCGCTGAAATACTAAAGGCAAAAAAGATATGAACATGCAATATCGATTGCAATCACTTTATAAAAACAAGGCATTAAAAATAACATAGTAAAGGAAAAGCGATGAAAACAATGAATAGCATGTCCATTTATTTAAATGAAAGATTGTCAGAATTACAAGAATTAAAGAAAGAAGGCAAAAAAATAGTAGGATATATTTGCGGAGGATTTATGCCTGAAGAATTGGTATGGGCGAGCGGTGCAATACCTGTCGGGCTTAATCGTGGAGGTGATCACGATGCAGTACTCAAATCCTTGGAATATCTCCCGCGTTTTTTTGATACATTTTCCCGTGCACAGATAGGTTATTGGGCTTTAGAAGATCCTTTATACCGGCTCATTGACTTATTTGTCGTTCCATGCACTGACAAAAACATTTCTACTATTTCAGATTGCTGGGAAATGTGGACTGAAACAAACCTTTTTAAGCTTGGTGTTCCGCATAATATTAATAGCGAACACTCGTATAAATATTATAAAAATGAGCTACGGTTACTGAAAGAAGAACTGGAAAAGTTGACGGGTAATTTGATTTCCGAAGAAAAATTAAGAAAAGAGATTGACTTATTTAATAGAATGCGGCATCTGATGTTGAATATCAGTGAAATGCGAAAATCCGAACGTCCACCTGTAAGCGGCAAGGATTTTATTAAATTGAATCATGCCAGTTTTCATGCCGACAGAGATTTTATGATTACAAGTCTGGAATCATTGTCAGAAGAACTAAAAGAAAAACAGGGCACCAAAGGACCAAGGATACTATTGATTGGTTCCACGATGGCTGAGGGGGACTATAAGATTTATGACCTGTTAGAATCTGCCGGAGCCAATGTTGTCATGGAGGATTTCTCCGAAGGATTAAGGCCATATCGGGGAGAGGTTGAAAGTAATGGCGATTTGATTGAATCATTGGCCGATTATTATTTTATGAAGAGAGAACCCCTTCCGGCTTTCTTCAGACCATCTACGGAAAAGAGGCTTTCTTTCATGATAAACCTTGCCAGGGAATATAAGGTAGATGGCGTAGTCTGGTATTCAATGCTATATCGTGAAGCCTATGATATCGAGGGAGTCTATTTCAGACATTATCTGGAAAAGGAAGGATTACCCTTTATTAAGATCGTCACAGACTATGATCCCGCCGAATACAGTGCAATTCAAACCAGAATCGGTGCTTTTATTGAATCCATAGTATAAGGTGAACATATAATAGAAGTTTGCTAAAAGTGTTTTATCGCTTCTTGAGAGCATGCCAGTATACAATTCAGCACATTAACGCTATCAGACGGTTTACACGGAGCACAGCTATATTTTAATTTATTTCTATGTTCATCGATAACACTAACCACCATTCTATCTTCGAAAGGATCGAATTCGTCGGAAACCATCTCCAGTATTCCATAGGAGCACGCTTGCACACATTTTCCACAACCATTACACTTTTCTGTATCTACAGAGATAAAATACGTTCCGGACCCATCCTGATAACCGTAATTTACAATCATATATTAATTCCAGTATCCATTTAATGGTAAGCAATCTGCAATTCCAGTTAAGCACTGATAACTATATTCTACAGTATGCGTTATCATAATTTACACCAGGTCATTTTAAAACGAGTTACTCGAAAACGCCATCATTTTCCAGTTCAAGAAAGTCTTTGTCGGATATACCCAAAAATTGCCTGCAGACATATTCGGTATGCTCACCAAGACAAGGTGAGGGAAGACGCGGCTCCGGTGGAGTTTTTGACATAGTATACGGCTGACCGAGATATAGAAACGATCCCATTTCCGAATGACCGTCTATTTTCCAGAAGTGCCCCCGGGCATTCAACTGCGGGTCGTTCCTTACATCGTTAGAATTTCCAACTACACCTGCCGGTACCCCTGCGCTTTGCATGGCGGACATCATTTCCTCTGCGGAAAATTTTTGAGTTTGCTCCTCAATCAAGCTGTCCAATTCATCCTCATTTTTCTTTCTATATTGAGAGGTAGCAAATTTTTCATCGTCTATCCACTCAGGTTTACCGATGCAATGACAAAAAGCTGCCCATTCCTTATCATTTGATACAGCGATAGCACACCACCTGTCCTGCCCTTTGCACCGGTAAACTCCATGAGGAGTAAAAGAAGGATGACGGTTACCCATTCTGTTAGCTTCCCGTTTGTTAACTACATAGTCCATAATTAAAGGTGCAAGAAAATGAACACTTGCTTCCAATTGCGAGAGGTCAATACACTGTCCTTTGCCGGTACGATTCCGGTATATCAGTGCACCAAGAAGTGCAGAAGCACCAAGTGGAAAGGAGACCAGATCTGTATAAGCGCCGTAAGGTTGTACCGGCGCTCTGTCCGGCCAACCGGTAATACTAACAAAACCAGAGAGCCCGACCAGATGAGATCCAAAGCCCGGTTGTTTAGAATGGGGACCGGTCTGACCCTGGTTGCTTGCACGATACATTATTATATCGGGCTTGATCTTCTTCAAGTTTTCGTAATCAAGTCCCCATTTTTCCATCTGCCCCGGAACGAAATTTTCAGTTACGATATCAGCCCACAATACCATTTTGTCAATAACTTCTCTGGCTCGCGGATGATTTAAATTCAGAGCAATACTATACTTGTTTGCATTCATAAAAGCGAAATGGCCTGCTCTATTAACATTGCGTACTCCACCTTTAAACGGAGGAGATGTTCTGAGTCCGTCCGGTTTATGAAGGCTCTCAATCCTCACAACAGTTGCGCCATGGTCTGCAAAATACTTGGTAGTAAAAGGGCCTACACCCGCCCATGTAAAATCACATATTTTTATTCCATCAAATGCTAATTCACCGGATGAATTCATCTTTCCTCCACATTTCGTATGTTGCCTGATAAACAAATACCCGATAGGAACAGGTCCCGTTTATTTCCGCTATTTTGAACTTAATGTCGCAATTCCTCATTGCAGTTTCCCGGATAACCGGGGGTTCTTCTTTCTGACGTTTTAAATAACCTTAGCCTGCTTTAAAGAGTGCAAATCATCACCGGATAATCCTAATTCTTTATATATTTCTGTATTGTATTCGCCGATAAGCGGAGCACAACATTGACTTTTCAAAGGTGTTTCCGAAAGCTTTGCAAAAGCTCCCGGATGAATGAGTGAATTACAATCAAACTCTGCTTTCGGATATTCAACCTCATCCCAAAAACCACGTGCTTTAAGCTGTGGCGATTCCAGAAGGTCCTTCACACTTGATACCGGATAGAGCATTATCTTTCTTTTTAAGGACTCCTCATAAAGTTCTGCTTTCGTGTGAGTCAGAAAAAAGCGTTCTACACTCTGACTGAACCTGTCATGGAATTCCTGGTCAGAAGACGCCATATCAAAAGCCGGATCCATTTGCTTGAGAAAATCATCTGCCATACCTTCGCTGTCTATCCATTCTATAAGTGATTTATTGGACTTCTCCCCCGTTTTACCGCCAAAGACAAGGAATGCAACATAGCCATCTTTACAATTCCATATCTGACGAAGTTTGGCTTTTGTACTTACCCCAACTCTGTAAGAGCCGGCTCTCGCCAGGACTTCAGAGTAAAGCTCCCAATAAGGAACGGCAGTTTGTGTAAGCGCCGTTACACTTTGATGCATAGAAACATCGACCTGCTGGCCTTCCCCCGAGCGATCTACATGGTATAGTGCAATAAGTGTGGCCGCTGCAGCCTGTGCCGAAGCATGGAGATAAGCTTGAGGAAAACTGACAAAAACGGGAGGCATATCAGTATCGCCTGTCAGGTACATTGCGCCTCCCATGGCTATTCCTATTAAGTCGGTAGCTTCGTAATTCGCATAAGGTCCGGTAAGGCCAAACGGTGTGATTGAGGTTGCAACAATACGGGGATTGATTGTTTTTAACTCATCATATGATAAGAAACTTTTTAAATCATGGTCCGGGGGAAAAGATTCAATAACGATATGTGCTGTCTTGACCAGCCGGTGAAAAATATCTTTTCCCAACTTTGAGGTAAGGTCTAATGTAATCCCTTTTTTATTCGCATTATAGACGAGCCAGTGAAGGCTCTTCTGCTGATCGGAAACATCATGATAATAAGGACCGATGTCTCTTCCCTGGCTCCCGCATGGAGGTTCAATTTTTATTACATCTGCTCCCATGTCAGCAAGAATCCTGCCGCAAAAATCACATTCGCCACCGGTTAAATCTAAAACTCTGTATGTCGTTAAAAGAGATTCCTGTGATGATTCCACTCTCATTGTTTCTGTTCCTCGTTTAATATTCGGCCGGTTCTCACTATTTCTTTAGCTAAATGTTATGTAAAATGATTAAAGGTAATACACCTAGCTATCCATTCTTTTCAATCCGATTGTCTCGAAAAAGGTATAGAAAGCCTCAACAGTGTCTCTTTCATTGAAAAGGCGACAATCAGCCTGGCTCCCCTCAAAAGTCAGATTAGGGATTCCCGCTTTGTCAAGGTCCCACTTCGCATCAAGTGTCCCACATTGTCCTCCGTAACAACCCCTGTCTATATGAATGATCACACCATCGCATTTCCATGCTTCTACCCGTTTAAGTAACAGTCTGGACTTACCAAAGGGATTACATGCGGGCCACATACGTCGTGTGAGGTTATCTACGAGTAATACAAGTCCGTCTTCCCTTGTTCGCAATTCGTCCATACCGAGTATTCTCATCATTTCCTCCAGGCTCGGCGCCGGAGTAGTGGTCCCATCATCTTTTAAATCCCAGAGTGAAAATGATCTGAGCGGCAAGTCCCCGATTACAAATATTGCACCATATTGTTCCGGCAGGCGATATATATCCGGATAGAAGAAGGGGGGCAGTCCTTCAAAACACAGACGTGCTTCTTCAATGCCTCGAGCCGAGATACCTCTATCGACCCTGTCTTTCACCTCAGCCAGCAACTCCTCACAATAATCAAGCGTTTCTTTTTTATGGCTTCCCGTCGTGGTGGGAAGCCGTAACGATTGAATTTGTCTCAGATCAATAGGTGCAGGTATTGCCTGCATAAGCTCGAACACCTGAGCCATAACACTTCCAATTCTACACTCGATTTTCATCGCTTCGATGAATGACTCATCGTCAAATTTCCGACCGGTTGTTTTCTCGAAGTATGCGATACAGTCCTGCAATTGCTCTATAAGAAAAACCCGGTTTTCATACACGTCATCATATGACTCATCTATAATAAAATGAGGAACACCCAACTCCTCTGCAAAGATTTGAGCCGTCTTTGACATGGAAGGACATTCGGCTTCCTGTAAAATAAAAGTCGGTTTAAAGACCTTTCCTTCAGGACTTCGAGTGCTCAGACCCAGACTTAACTGACCTAAATGATTGCGCATAGAGGAGCAAAGTTCCCGGGGATATCCTTTAAATTCCGCTGCCTCCGAATATTTGATATTCAGTGCAGTGTCCCTCATACTCCCGGTATAATATGGCCCGAAACTTGGATTCGCAAAGTCTCCAAACCCTGCAAGAAATGCATGAAGCGGACCGCCGGTAATCCCCGTAATAATTGCATCCCCTTTTTCCGTTGCCTCCCATGTATGACGAAAATGCTTTCGCCTTAGCTCCTTCATTTTTGACCAACATTTAACCGGTTCCGTTGGATACCGTGTTCCAGCTTTATTTGACATCGCTTTATCCCTCTTTCCTTAGCACTACTTATTCTCTTTACCGGGAACTCGAACCTTCTCGGTAATAATTCTGTCCGGCACAGTGATAAAACCGGATAGGTCTGTCTTCTCTCTTTTCCGTTGCAGATTACATTTCACTGTCAATGCTCACCGAATATCATTAATCCTAGATAGGGAGAATAGACGTCTCCAGGAAAGCCTCAAACCTCGTACGTAATTGACCTAGAGGCATTTCAACACCTAAATCCAGTTCAAGGACTGAAATCCCGTTCTCCTTCAACGCATCTCTCACAGCGGGAAAATCAAACCCGTGAGTATCACAAAACTTGCGGAGCATGAATACGGCTCCATCAACATTGTAGTCCTTTGCCAGTTTAACAACAGTAGAAGGTCTTTCCCTGTCCGGATGGCCAGGATATCCGAGATCATGGTGAGGACATTGAATTCTATTTATATAGCGTGATGTAATTGCGGCAACCTGGTCCGCCTGACGTTCTATTTGCCCGTGAAAATATCTGAGACCGATACAGCTCTCATCGATCACTATAGTGCTGCCGAGAGACTCGATATATTCAAGTATTTTAACGTCATAGACAGGACTGCCGATCAACATTATCCTCGCACTCTCAGGAGCACGTTTTTCCCTTTTGGGAAGCTCGTCAAGTACTTTTTCAAGCAGTTCCGAATGTTCTTTTTTGTCCATCACCATACTGGCTAAAACTGTATCTATTGCCTCTGCACCGGACAAGGGTGGATTTAAATCTTTCCTCAATTCGTACATCCGATCTAACAGACCCCAGTTAGTGTTATATACATCGATGGCATCATCAAGTGCCGACGAATAAATCCAGGACTTCCCCAGCCACTGCTCCAGTGAAGTCTTGAATTGGTTTATTCGCCAGTTGAAATGCTTCGCCGATGATGCATAATGAAGGCTCATTGCGGGCATCGTAATTTCATAAGAATAATCGATGGGAAGGTTTTTGGTCCAGCTAAGATATGCTTGCCGCATATGCTGGCAACCGCATACATTGACAATGCCATCGAGATAGTCATAATGTCCCCGTAATCCCTGTGCGAAAGAGTCGCGGCAAAAAGAACACCACATAGGATGAGTATATTTCTCGGCATCCAGTGTTGCCTCGCTGCTTCCAAGTATCCTGACCGGCAATACGCCGGCTGCATAGATAAGCGGTTCAGGTACATTTGAACAAAAATAACCGATCACTTTACCGCCGGTCTTCTTTTTCCATTCCCGTGCATAATCATGACGTTGTTCAATTATCTTACGAAACTCTTCAAACACTGCTTTTTTCCCCCTTTTTATCCGATAGCATCATTTTCAGATTACCTCTTCTTCTTTTAACTGCCCTATACGCTCCCAGTCATAACCGCAGACATCCATCAATACCGCTTCGGTATGTTCACCCCACTCAGGTGCAGGTCGTTGTATTCGACATGGAGTTGCGCTGAATTTCACGGGAAAACCCACCATTTTTATATCGGCATCCGCCGGATAATCAGGCACATCGACAATATACTGATTCTCAAGCACCTGGGGATGATCCGGCAGATCCGTGATATCAAGAATAGCGTTGAACACCATCTCACCAACTTCTTTCTCCAGTATAGCCAACCATTCATTTCTCGTTCGCGTTATAAAGATATCTGCCAGCGTACTGTTGATAAATTCACAATTTTTACCCCGCTTCATCTCGTCATCGTACTCCCTGAGTTCCTCTTTATTCATAGCTGTACAAAATTTATCCCAGTATGTATTGGATTGTGGTTCAGCAAGTATCAGCCATTTATCATCGGAGCATTTATACATATTGGAAAGAGGATTTCGTGACCTTGCACGGGAGTGTCGTGCAAAAGGCCGTCCGGTGAACAAGGTTGAATTTACATTAGCCGATTGCATATGAATCATCGAGCCAAGAAGTGACACTTCAATAAATTGACCTATCCCCAATCTTTCCCGTGCCACGAGTGCGGCAAGTATTCCATACGCTGCCATTGTAGCTCCGGAGCTATCGGCAATGAAACCGCAAGGTTGTAATGGTTCATCCTGATCACGGTCGCCAAGACGCCACATGATTCCTGAATTCGCCAGCCCGATCGGATCAAATCCGCGCTTTTTAGAGAGAGGACCTTTGGAACCGTATGCTGACGCAAAAGCGTAGATAATCTTGGGATTATATTTAGTAAGGGTCTCGTAGTCCAGCTTGTGTTTTAGAGCTGCTTCCTGCCTGAAATTGGTGAGGAAAACGTCCGAATTTTTTACCAGATCGTAGACTATCTCTCTCCCCTTTTCTTTGGTCACATCAAGGGTAATACTCTTCTTATTGCGGTTTGTTGTCTCAAAAAGGACGTTACGTCCTTTCGGTAGCAAAGTAGAACTCCCATAAAGCGAATGGACTCCCCGTGACATATCTCCCTTGATACGGTCTTCGATATGTATCACATCGGCGCCTAAATCCCCCAGCATATAACTGCCGCCCATACCATGATGAAATGCTCCCCAGTCAATAATTCGAATTCCGCTCAAAGCGCCTGTCATCGTGATTATACCTCCAGATCGTAGTATTATCGATTATTTAAATCCCTATAATGCTTTCATTATAATAGGGGTCAATTATTTTGCTCGCCTGTTTTCATTCCTTTTTGCCTGATAAGAAAATCCCTGGCAAACAATGCAGCGCCTAAAGCTCCGGCAATGACCGGGTCAGGCTTTGCCTCCAGCACCTTTAAATCCAGTTTATCTTCAATTCTTTTAACAATGCCTATATTTTTTGCGATGCCGCCGGAGATGGCCAATTCTTTCTCCAGCTTAAGGCGTTGAATGAGTCCGATAACCCTGTCGCTTATGCTTTCCATATAAGCCGCTAACAACTCACTTACAGAATATCCCTTCATCCGCATGGCTTTTAATTCGCTCCTGGCAAAAACAACACAGGTATTACTAATCTGAGGAGGTTTATTCTTCACTTCAAATGAAGCAGCCCCCATTTCGGGGAGAGGTATCTTTAATATATCCGATATAACCTCCAGCCCGCGACCTGTTCCCGCAGCGCATTTATCATTCATAAGGAACTCAATTGCCTTACCTTTTTCATCGCAG
>CAZAIO010000100.1:0-10235 GCA_964485235.1 uncultured Dehalococcoidales bacterium | reverse complement strand
TATTCTCTGGATTTCTCGACGTTGCCACCCTGAAGGGGTTCTATCCAGATATAAGGAATACCTATTTTATTAGCTGCCTCATGAACAAGACGAGAAACCTGGGGGCAGAAATTAAGCTGCCATGCAAAGTCAGGAGTAACGTTTTCCCCTGTAGGCGATACTGTAGTTTTTCCTTCAAGTAGATGTGCGAGATGGAGCCTGAGCGCACCGCATACCTGCGGGCCGTATCCCTTGGAGTCAGTGAATTCCAGAAGCCTGCGTATCTCATCCGGATTACGTTTGGCTCCCGTCCAGTAGGGACTCACTGACATGACCGCGTAGTAAGGGCTGCCGAAGCCGGCCCATAATGCCTTCAAGCCCATGGCCTCACTTAATATTGCAAGATTCCCTTTTTTCTGAGCCTCCCAGTTGTTTTTAAAACGCCAACGGCGGAGCTCTTTCATCCTGGCCCAGCTTTCAATGGGCTTCTTTTCATATTGCTGTTTTAACTGTGTCATTGTTTCCTCCTCATAGGTTAACCTGTATGGTTGACCAGTTTATTTGCTTTTTACCTGCTTAAGAAACGCCTCGATCTCGGGGCGAAGTCGACCTTGCGGGAGAGCCCGGCCACGTTGTGTTCTCAGAGCAGGCAATCCCAGTTTTTCGAACATAACCATTTCTTCAGGTACTTCCCACTGATGTGTACCGCAGAACACCTGTTCAAGCCAGATAACTGCGTTAACATCGAAATCCTTGATTATTTGGTTAATACGTTTCTTGGCTTTCGCGCCATCCCAGTCCTGGTAGACACACTGTACTTTCTTATCATGATAATAGGTGATAATCGCGTCCAGCGGGTCAGCATTTGCAGGAGGATCATTAGCGTCCTCTCCCCAAAAGTATCGGGCTCCGATACAATGGTCCTCAATTACGATATCTGCGCCGGCTGACTCGACGAGTTCTATATAGTCAAAAGGAGGCAGGCCGGAACCTATGAGCATTACCCTCGGACGTGTAGCATCGCCTGACGGTGTTTGCTTTTTTATCTCCTGTAGAAATTGTTTGAGCAACTCGTTGTGTTCTTTCTTGTCCATTAACAGGCTCGATAAAACGATTTTCTGCGCATCGGAACCACTGATAAGCGGTGGATGACTCTTTCTGAGTTCGTAGACCTGTTTTAGTAATTCACGGTTTTCTCTATATATGGCGACTGATTTAGCAAGTGCTTCTTTGGAGACAGGAGCACCGAGCCATTTTTCGAAAGACGCTTTGAACTCATTAAATAGTTCAATGTAGACTTTCTTCGCCGCCGGTATATCCTGCCGGAAAGGCTGGAACATTTTATAGCTCCATTGAAGAGATTTGTGAAGCACCCATGAATCAAATGTCTGTGATTGAGCCAGACAGCCCTGCACATACATTAAAGCGTCAACATAATCATAAGTCCCGCGAAGGCCCTGCTCCAGGCATCCCCGGCACATGGCACATCTATTAGACTGAATGTGACTTGCTGCAAGTGTTTCAGGAACCTCCGGATCGGGCAGGATTCTTACCGGTAATATTCCTGCCGCATAAATAAATTCTTCCGGGACATTTGCGCATATGCATCCGCAAACTTTGCCTCCCGTTTTTGCTTTCCAGTTCCTCGCATAATCATGCGGGTTTTCTACCACTTGATTGAACTTGTCCATTAACATTGTTACCTCCTAATATTAAATCAGCTCATTTCCCCACTATTTTCGACTCTCGCTTAGCTTCAATTATGCAGCTACCGCGATTTCAACTCATTGAGAAATTCAAGCACTGCTGCGTTAAACTTATCGGGAGTCTCAATCGGAGTTGCATGTCCAGTGGGTAAAACTACAAGCTTTGAGTTTTGTATCATGCTAAGTGCTTTATTACCCTGTTCAGGGCCCATCATTAAATCATTTTCGCCGGCGATCAATAATACCGGACATTTGATACGGTTTAAGTCAGGCACACTATCAGGCCGGCCTAATTTCATGATTCTGGCTATACCTTCGGGCTTATTCTTGAGTTTTACTTGCATGTATTTCTTAAATTCAGCATTATGACTGGACTCGAAACCGGGAGAAAAGGCCTCCGCCGTCATTGCCCGGGCGAACGCTTCTATATCTCCCTTATCTAAAATATCCAGCATCGACCGATGCCTCTTTAAGGCTTCAGGGGGGAGTGGAGTCAGATTTGGAGAACTGCTGGCAAGAATTAGTGCTTTTACTAGCTCAGGATAATCCAATGCCAGTTGTGTCGCAATTCGACCTCCCATTGAATACCCAAGAAAATAAGCCTCTCCGACACCTAATGTTTTTAAAAACTCATACGCATCCTGTACCAGGAGCGATAGAGAATATTTTCCTTCGGGGCTTTCAGTTCCGCCCGATCCTCTTACATCGTATGAAATGACTCTGTAGCTTGTTGCAAAAACCTGGATCTGGTTATACCACATCTCAAGGTTATCACCGGCACCGTGAATAAGCACAAGATTATTTCCTTTTCCGGTGATCTGATAATTTACTGATATACCATTTATCTTGGCCTTCATTACGATTTTCTACCGAGTTTCCTGAACATGTTATCCTATGAAGCTCCTTCTTTAATAGATTCTACGAACGCTTCAATACGGGTACGAAGTGATTCGTATTCACTATCATCGTAGTCGGACGTTAATCTAAGGAATTGAAATCCCTCTTTTTCCGCAAGCCGTCCGAAATGGATACCTTCGATCTCGTGGCTTTCATGATATAACATGGTATAGCACACTACTCCATCAACTTTATATTCCTTAGCAAGTTGTAATAAAAGAGAAAGTCTTCCATTTGAAGGTCTGAAGGAAGCAGGAAGGAGAGCCCTGTCTCTGAAATAACCATTTGTTAAATCTTGTATCGGGTCACCGCTGTTTTTTACTTGCTCCCAGTATGGGCGCATGCCTCCGGAGAAGTCCTCCATAACTACATTTACTCCGGCGGATTCTAAAAGATCGTATATTTTATAATCACCTTCAGCTATAGAGGAGCCAACGAGAAATACCCTGGGGCCCTTTTTGCCCTTTTTGTCTTTTAAGCCTTTATATAAGGAATCAAGGTATTCGACCATATATTTTCTATCGGCTAAAAAGCTTGCATGATGTAATTTTACATAATCACTGCCGCTTATAGGCGGTGTTTCAGATTTTCTGCTTTCGCTTATCTGACGTAAAAGCGAACGCATTTTGTTGGCAATATCAATTTCCTCTCTTAGTTTTGCGTCAGTAATCTTGTTACCGGTGAGGTTTTCAATTTTTTCTTTAAGTACATTTAATATGGCATTATAGTATTTATACGCATGTTCCGTTGTGTTATTGCGGGGGACTCCAAGTCTGAACAGTTCTGTATCCGTCCACATTTCCCAGCAATCCCCTATTGCCTGAACATTTTTATCGACACATGGAACAACCATGAGGTCGCTTATGTGATATAAAGGTTCTCCAAGACCCCAGTAGCCTATCTGGCAACGGGAATAGGTATCATATACACGGGGCATGAATTCAATAGATTTCATTACTGCATCATGGTCTCCGCCCCGATTAAGTGCAACCGGTATTGCCCCTCCGGCCCATATTATCTCTTCAGGTACATATCCTGCAGGGATATAACTGACTATTTTCTTGCCCTCTTTCTTTAATTGCTCCAGTTCAGATATTCTTTCATGCAGGTAATCAGCTAGAGTATTCATTGTTTTCATTCTATTTCCCCTTTTTATTGTTTATGAAGCTCAGTTTCCGCAATGAGGGCCGCACCCACAGCTCCTGTTATTTGTGGTTCTGCCGGAATTACGATTTCGAACTTGAATTCATCTTCAAAGAATTTCTTTACTCCGATGTTTTTTGCCACACCGCCGGTAAGAACGATCTGCTTCTCATAACCAAGGGATTTTCCCATAGCCATAATTCTTGATACAGCAGCTTTGTGAATCCCGCCTATTAAATCTTCACGGCTTTTTCCCTGAGCGCGAAGCGATACTACTTCGGTTTCAGCAAAAACAGTGCAGGTGCTGCTGATCTTGCAGGGATTGGTACTTTTAATTGCTACAGGGCCCATTTCACTGATATTAAGCCCGAATATACCAGCCATTACCTCAAAGAACCTGCCTGTCCCGGCAGCACATTTGTCATTCATTGTAAAATTGATGACATTGCCCGTTTCATTGATCCGTATCACTTTGCTGTCCTGACCGCCGATATCGATTATTGTCCTTGCTTCAGGTAAAAGAAAATTTATCCCTTTAGCATGACAGGTTATTTCGGTCACCTGTTTATTGGCAAACGGGACCGCATTACGAGCATAGCCGGTTGATACGGTATACGCAATTTCACTCATCGAACGATTTGTTTCTTTGCATGCTATTTCAGTTACTTCGCCGGCTGTTTGGATAACATCAAATCCTGTTGGAATAACCGCGGAAGAAAGGATTTTATGGTCATCGAAAAGGACCGCCTTGGCAGTAGCAGCACCAATATCTATACCTAATACTAACATGATTATTTGTTTTGTCCTTCTTTAGCAGCTTTTCTTTGCTTCAGCATTTCTGCAAAGGGTTCGACCCTGCTCATAATTGCTTCCAAGCTATAAAGACGTGTTTCTACATGATCGAACTCCAGAAGTAATACCGGTATGCCAAATTCCTTTGTCAATACATCGCGCACTTTTACCGGTGAAATACACTGGTCACGGCATCCGACCGGATAATTATAAATAACGCCATCCAGATTAAGATCTTTAAAAAATTCAATCTGTCGTGAAGGATATCCCACACCCATCCGTATAAATAACTCGACTCCCTGGTACCAGTAATCTTCATAATTACTGCGTAATTCTTCTTTTTTCGGTCCCATAATACCGGTGTTGTCTGCAATTACAGCTAACCCTGCCTTCTCGATTCCGTGTACAACGGCTGGGTCACCGCAAACTTTATATACAGCGACTCTAGGTGCCCCTTTCGGTGCGACGCCTTCACCTTTATCGTATCGCTCTTTTAACTCTTTGTAGCAAAGATCAATAACCGCCTCAACTTTCCCATATGTTGTAGGATTGACTACCCAGTTTGCCGCCCTGAAAAGCGCGGCAACACTGTCGAATCCTATAAGAGCAGGATCGGCATCTCGAATAAGGTCTGCTATTTTTTTACAACGTTTTCGCAGGTCTCTGGCGCGGGAGTTGGCATCCTTGACCATTTCCTCGGTCACCGTGCATCCTGTGACCTCTTCAAATTTTTTCAGTGCAGCTTTGGATTCTTGAACGAAGTACTCTATACGTATATCAGTAGTCTTTTCCCAGTTCATCTTCTCCTCATCCAGAGTGCCATCGATATAGACTACCGGGATGTTGTACCTTTCACTGAGTATTTCGTCTACTTTAGGTGTTTGATCGCAAACAAAACTGCTCGCCACCATAAGATCGGGTAAGGGCAATATATCCTCAGTTATGGCGCCCAGCTTTGCTTTTATGCCCCCGCAATAGCATGAAGCGAGTGGGAGTAAATCCGCTTCGGCTGTCTCTAATATAGAAGTAATGTTTCCGAAGATTGCCCCATGTGTATAAGAAAGGAGTATGTCCGGAGCAGTAACATAAATATCCTTTGAGACCATTGCCATCGTATTCTGCACAATTACCATAGGAGGCATCATAGTATACACAAGTTTCTTGCCCTCTTCTTTGGCGAGAACTACATCGATAAGGCTTTGAAGGTAAAGTCCGAGCATTTTTCTTATGCCCATTAGATCTACAGCGAAATATTCTTTGACTCTTCCTTCAGCCCTCTCAAAGTCCTCCGGTGTGAACTTAAGCCTGGCAAAAGCTCTTTCCAGCCTTGGTCTTTGTGATTCTATTTCCTCATTCTCATAGCCACATAACTTTAAAACGTTGTCATAGTACATAGTTGCATATTCCTTACTGATTTTTTTTGCTATAACAATTGTAACAACTAATCCTAAACAATTTATGAATATATGTCGATGATTGAAATCACCGATAATGACTTATGACAAAATATATTGGCTTTATTAATTTATCGCAGACGGGTATTCGATAATCGGAATATTACTCCCGTGACAAACAACAAATGGAATAGATCTCACAATCTTAGAGGATATAAATTTGCCGGTAACCGGGGATGATTAAACCGGAGTTGAATTAGGTTACAATAACGGATGATAATGCGTTAATTTTCTGAGTCTATCGATATCAGTGATAACAATAGCGGTGCGAATTGACCTGATTATTCCATCCTTCTTCAAACGGCTTGTAACTCTTATGGTTGTTTCCCTGGTCAGTCCGGATAGAGCCGCTATTTCCGCCATTCTGAACGGTAGTACTATGCCGAATTTTTCATAAAGGCAGAATAGTATATCAATCACTCTTTGATCTGCGGAACAATCGGCTAATACGTTTAACCTGTTGAACAAACAGGTCATGGTTTTTTCTGCCCGTCTTAATATTTTCATCAGCAATCTGGGCTTACACTCGATAAAAGAGCGAAATTCATTGCCGTTTACTTTCAACGCTGTTACACGGTTCATTGCTTCCGCCGATACCCATAGCGGTTCTCCGCTGAAAATATTTTGCAGACCTATTATATCCGCGGACACATTGGCGATAAGCGTTCTACCGGATAACGAATAGCTGAAAGATTTAATTTTACCTTCACTGATGATATAGATGGATTCAGGTTTATTGCCCTGCCGGTAAATGATAGTGCCTTTTTCTACAGTGCATAACACTGATATATTAGCGAGTTCCAGTAAATCTTCATCATTTAATTCAGAGAAAAGTTCCAGATTTTTTAAAATCTGTAGTTTGAGGTCTATTACATCTGTTTCAATCATTATGCTCCAGTGCCCCCTATTATAATTCAAATTCTTATATTGGTAAACAGAGATATCAATTAGCGCTATATCGGAGAAATAATAAAAATTTTATTTTCGTTGACAGCTCAAGTTACCCTTTGATAAACTTCATCATCCTCCGTGTAGTTTCAGTTAATAATTTTCAGGAAATCCACAATGGCAAATGAAGAAGAAACATACACTACTATATGCCATAATAATTGTACCGGAGAATGTGTGCTTAAAGTACACGTACTTAACGGACAGATTACCCGAATAGAGCCCGATACCAGCAAGGGACTTCTGTATATTCCCTGTGCAAGAGGTCTTTCTCATCGCCAATGGGCATATTCTTTCGAGCGACTGAAGTATCCCATGAAACGGGTGGGAGAACGTGGTGAAGGTAAGTTTGAGAGGATATCGTGGGATGAAGCGCTTGATGAGATTACGACGCGATTTAAAGGAGTCAGGGACGCGTTTGGGCCTGAATCGCTCCTGTTGATTTCCGGAGGGGGAGATCATGGCAGGTTGCATAATACCAAACTTATGCATGAATTGTTTTCTCTGGCGGGGGGATACACCACATTATGGGGTGTCCCTTCATGTGAAGGCGCAATCTTTGCCGCTTTAGCTACTTATGGTACCACTGAGACGGGTAATTCACGTGAAGATTTACTTAATTCCAGGCTTATAGTGATGTGGGGGCTTGACGCTGTTACCACTGCCCACGGAAACGGCACAAGATGGTATTTCGCCAGGGCTAAAGAAAAGGGCATAAAAATTATTGCTATTGATCCTAAATATACTGCTTCAGCGGCAACTTTTGCCGATCAGTGGATTCCTATCAGACCGGGTACCGATACTGCTATGGCTATTGCAATGGCCTATACTATGATTGGAGAAGGCCTGCATAACAGAGAATACCTTAAAAAGTATACAACCGGATTTGAACGATTTGAAGATTATGTGACGGGTAGAGAGGATGGAATACCAAAGACGCCACAATGGGCAGAGGGCATTACCGGAGTACAGGCTGAAGTAATCGCTAATTTAGCAAGAGAATACGCAACACTAAAACCGGCGGCATTAATGCCCGGCTTGAGTGCCGGACGAACGGCATATGGTGAACAATTTCACCGTGCGTTGATTTTGCTTGCTGCAATGACCGGCAATGTCGGTGTTTCCGGAGGGAACAGCGGTACCGGTGCATTTGGCGATATATATAAGTATAGTCTTAATAGAATGGTGTCTGTTGATAATCCCCTTGAAAAAATGGCAAGTATGCGAAAAAATGCATTCCCTGGTTCAGGGCCATTTGGTAGAAGTACAAGATTACATAATTCAGAGGTTTGGGATGCAATTCTGAAGGGCAAATCAGGAGGCTTTCCCGCTGATTATAAATTCATTTACATATTGAACTGGAATTTTCTTAATCAGACCCCCAACGTAAACAAGGGAATAAAGGCATTAAAAACAGTCGATTTTATTGCAGTCCAGGAGCAATTTCTTACCGCTACGGCACGATTTGCAGATATTTTACTGCCTGTCGCGTATTTTCTTGAGAGAAATGATATTACAACCGGAAATGCAATGCCTTTCTACGGTTACACAGGAAAGGTTGTTGAACCGTATTATGAAGCTAAATCACATTTAGAGATTGTAAAAGCGCTGGCTGAACGGCTGGATATATCTGCTTTTAGTGACAAGACAGAAGAAGAGTTATTAGAGTGGATGGTTGGCGGCTCGAAAGATAATATCGTTTATAACACCATAAAAAAGGACGTTCTGCATGAGGTTCAATCACCGGACCCGTCTATTGCCTTTAAGGAACAGATCGATGATTTGCAGAACAATCCATTTCCTACTCCGTCGGGGAAGATCGAAATTTACTCCCAACTGCTCGCAGATATGGAAGATCCTTTCATTCCGCCTGTTCCAAAATATATTGAAACATGGGAAAGTCCCAACGATCATATGGCTAAGAAATATCCTCTACAAATTATCACTTCACATCCAAAATTTCGTGTACACAGCCAGTTTTATACAGTCGATTATTTAAAGGAGCTGGAACCACACGTTGTGATGATGAATACTTTAGATGCCCGGGATAGAGATATCGAAAATGGACAGAAGGTTAAAGTTTTTAACGATAGAGGCGAAATGATCATTACGGCAAAAGTAACAGAACGTATAATGCCGGGAGTAGTTGATATCGTTGAAGGAGCATGGTATACACCGGATAAAAATGGGATTGATCGTGGAGGCTGTGCCAATATTCTTTCTCGCGATACTTTTTCGCCCGGCGGAGCATTTACCAGTAATACAGGTCTGGTGCAAATTCAGAAGGTTTAGGGAATAGCTGATGCAGATGGGATTTTATTTTGATCAGACTCGGTGCACAGGGTGCTACGCCTGTGTCGTCGCATGTAAAAACTGGCATGGTATTACGGCAGGGTCGACTGGTTGGAGAAAAGTAATAAGCATAGAGAAAGGTGCGTTTCCAGACGTTTTTGTTGCTTTTCTTTCTACCTCCTGTTGCCATTGTGCTGATCCCGCCTGTATTAAATTTTGCCCTTCACAGGCAATAACCAAAAGAAGCGAGGATGGCATAGTTGTCGTTGACCAAAGGGAGTGCAAAGGGAAAGACGAATGCGGTATTTGCTTGCAGGTGTGCCCTTATGAAAGCCCGATGTTTGGACCGGAGTCTGATGCAAAGATGCAAAAGTGTGATTTTTGCCTTGACAGATTGAAGGAAGGTTTGAAGCCTATATGTGTTTCTGCATGTCCGATGCAGGCGTTAGACGCAGGACCCATTGAGGAGTTGGAAAGAAAATATGGACAGGGGAATCAGGCTGAAGGTTTTACCTATGACATGGAGATGAGGCCATCCGTAATCTTTAAATTAAAGACTTGTACAAATTTATCTGATTAATAAACGAAGTATTATTAACACACGTTCCAATTGAGTTCTATTTTCCAATGATTCATGCAACTGCTTATCTTTTTTACTGCGTTTTTTATTGTAATCTTTGATAAACTGCGTTTTGTGAAAACTTATCGAGTGTTTTATTGGAGACTTTTAAAATATCAATTAGTTCTCACTTTATAATCAATTGACATTATAATATAATTGGTAATAAGGATATCTGGCTGAGAGGGATGTCAGATGAGGCAAAACAGTAATAAACAGGATGAGTTGCTAGAGAGCGAAAAAAGATATCGCATTTTGTCGGCATACAATAGTCACCTTAATGAGATTTCAATGTTATTTGCTGACGCAGCAAGTCTGGAAGACCTCTACACAATAATTGCAGATTCATTTCGTTTTATAGTTGGTGGTATTGCTGCGAGTTTTTCGATATATGAGGAGGATACT
>CAZAIO010000099.1:0-10255 GCA_964485235.1 uncultured Dehalococcoidales bacterium | reverse complement strand
CGCCTGCAGCGCCGCATCGGTCATTTTTATGCACAATCACCCGTCCGGTGACACCGAGCCCTCCGGTGAAGATATCCAGATTACTAAAAGGTTGATGGAAGCGGGAACTATCCTCGGTATCGATGTCCTCGACCATGTTATTGTCTGCGACAACGATTACCTGAGCATGAAAGCGAAAAATTTAATCTAGTGCCTATATTATGTAAATTATGAAACAGATTACATTCTTTTTAAACTCGCTATCTCCGTTAAATAAGAGGACCTTTACCTGCCGGCATCTCAGGACAGTCTTTCTAATATTATCCCTCCTCGTCCTCATCGTAATACCGCTCCAGGCCGGTTGCCAGACATCCGAGATAGGGACAGGCGGTGGAACTCTCAATCTCTGGGATACCGGTCCGATAACGCTGGACCCCGCTATATCGAGCGAAATGTCTTCGCATTCATATATCATGCAAATCTTCAGCGGCCTTGTCCGGCTGGATGAAAATTTAATAGTACAACCTGATATCGCTGAAAAATGGCAGATAAGCGACGATGGAAGAGAATATACATTCTTTCTTCGCAAAGATGTTTCTTTTCAAGACGGCAGAGCACTAACGGCGGATGACGTTAAATATTCATTCGAAAGAGCCTGCGACCCCGCAACCGGTTCCAATACCGCTGCAACATATCTCGGCGATATAGTGGGAGCATCCGATAAACTCTCAGGTAAAGCATCGGAAGTAAGCGGTGTCAAGGTTATCGACGATTATACGATACGCATCACTATCGATGCGCCAAAATCTTATATTCTCTCCAAACTCTCATACCCGACCGCTTTTGTCGTGGATAAGAAAAATGTTGAATCCGGCAGTGATTGGTGGCGCAAGCCGAATGGAAGCGGCCCGTTCAAGCTGGTGAAATGGACTCCTGATGATATTCTTGTACTGGAACCGAACCGCTCATTTTATAGAAAACCTTCCAGTATCGACCGGCTTGAATTCCATCTCCTTTCCGGACTGCCTATCGCACTTTATGAAACGAATGAAATCGATATCGCTCCTGTTTATGAGAGCTATATTGCCCGCGTACTGGATAAAAAAGGACCGTTTTACAATGAACTGCATATATATCCCGAGCTGAGCATGTATTATCTGGGATTCAATACACTCAAGCCTCCCTTTGATGATGTCAAAATAAGACAGGCATTCTGTCACGCGATAGATAAAGAAAAAATTATCCAGGGCACACTCAACGGCATGTATCCCAGTGCCTACGGCATAGTGCCTCCGGGCATGCCGGGTTACAATGAAAACATTAAAGGGCTCGAATTTGATGTGGAAAAAGCAAAAGCGCTTATAGCCGAATCTAAATACGGCAGTGCGCAAAATATTCCTCCTGTTACTTTAACCGTATCCGGCTGGGGCGGAAACATACCGGGAAACCTCGGCGCGATAGTCCAGGAACTGGAGCAGAACCTCGGGGTAACAATTAATGTGCGTCAAATCGAACCGGAAGTATTTCTTTATTCTTTGAGGAATGAGGCTGATGAATTATTCATGATGGGCTGGGTCGCTGACTATCCCGACCCACAGGACTTTCTGGAATACCTGTTTCGTACAGATGCCGAATATAATACCGGCAAGTATTCCAATCCTGCTGTTGATAATCTCCTTAAAGAAGCAGATGGAGAATTCGACGAGTCTAAGAGAATGGAACTATATCAGCAGGCAGAAAAAATAATAGTAGACGATGCGGCATGTCTTCCGCTATGGTTCGGCCAGAATTACGTGCTGGTCAGACCGTATGTAAAAAATTATACTTTAAATGCTCTCGGGATACCTATATTCGAACAGGTATCGATAGAAAAATAACCGTCTTAATTTGAACCCCGCTTCAGTGTCCTATTAAATCAATACAAAAGTCCTGTTCAAACAGGACGTGTTTCCTATTGACAGGCTGGTCCCCTTTATATGTTATTATGGAACACGGGAGCAATAAAAAAATGACACATGTTTTACAACAAAAGTGGCAGGATGTTGTCACGCTGTTTCTTTGCTGGTCCTATACTATAATATGGTGTACCATGCAAATCGTAAGCTGGATCACCGAGAAAAAATCGTTCTAACGCGACGCGAACACATACAGACCAATACCTTAGAAGAACAGAAGAAGAGATACAAGCTATATATCCCAGATGTCCTCAATGTCTTTTTCCGCTTTTTTCTTCATTTCCGCCGATTCAATAAAACCCAGCTCTTTATATGACTCAGGCGTACCGTATTCCCGGATTTTCACCACTACCGGCATAGGCACCGCATGGCCGAAAATGAGGGATTGTTGTTTTGTTTCCAGCTTGGAAAGCACCGATTTCAATTCGCTTTTACCGGTTACACCCGCCAGCACACTGTCCACATCACGTTCATTATCCAGCAGACAGGTAATCTTTGTCCCGAGCTGTGACATCACCTCATCATCTATACCGCTGGGACGCTGATCGATCACCAGTAACGTCACGTTGTATTTCCTCATTTCACGGGCAATTTTACCGAAAATGGTCTGCGAAGCCAGTTCAGGATTCAAGAACCTGTGTGCTTCTTCAATGGTAATCACAAGAGGTCTGGGGCCTGCGGTATCGGCAGCTATTGCTTCTTCTGTTCTCTCTCTGTACCGTGTATAGATACGCCTGCTGAGCAGATTTGCCACCAGTATATAGGCTACGTAATCGTCGAAACGTCCAAACTCGAGGACCACGTTAATACCGCGCTCCAGGTAGCCGAGTATCTCCTGTACCGAGTTCTGCGATGCATGCGGTACCAGAAACGGAAAGCGTCTCAGTGTCTCCAGTCCCCGGCGCAGGTTCCGGTATGTACTCTCATGTATATTGATCTCTTCGATAACTGTTTTACTCTGCTCATCAGTTAAATTCAGGACCGTCTCAAGCCATTTGCGGTCGCCGTACTTCCTGGCAAGCTGATAAACTGCCTGAGTCGCCGCCTCAGTAAGGTTCAATGTCTGTTTAAGCAAATAAATATCGTCAGGGTCTATCTCGTCATAACCTATTCTTACCGTAAAATCGGTACTTACTTTTTTTCTTCGCGAAGTCTCTTCATCGAGCGTAAATACGGCAACTGCGGAAGGAAAGAGCTGTTTCAGTCCCTTCACCCTGTTCCCCTTTTCGCTTGATCCCTGCCATCCGTACTCGCTGTGCATATCGAAGATCAGGTTCACCGCCTTTTGTTTCTGAGTCATACCGATAAGGAGTATCCGGGTAAGAAATGTCTTTCCCGTGCCGCTTTTCCCGAATACACCGTTAGAGCGTTTCACGAACTCTTCGATATTAAGACAGACCTTTGTCTCCATATCGAGCGGAGTGCCCAGGGAAAATCTTCTTTCATCCTCCGTACCGAATACCATTTCCACATCTCGTTGAGATGCCAGGTCGACTTTTGAAAAATGTGACGGTACTGTTTTAGCCGGTTGTGGACCTTCCAGCATACTGGTGGCATCTCCGCTTATCGTCAACATAGGCAGTACGGATATCCTTCCGTACATGGTTGTGCCGATAACTACCTGAGAAATAATGGGGTCCGACATATCCGGCGGCATGACCATCATTCTCGGATCGATAGCATCCAGCGTAACATCGGTAATCATACCGAAAAATCTTCTTTTTTCACCGGAAATCGCCACATAACGTCCGACCACTATATCCTCCACCGATACATCGGCATTGAGTTTTACTTCCACTCCTCCCGTTAATGAGCCGGAAATGACAATGCCCAGCGGGCTGTTGGTAGTGAAGTCTTCGCCGTTCATAGACGCAACCTCTTCAATATAGCATTCAGCCTGGCAGTATCACCGCTTAATAACGTGGCTATTTCTCTGCCTGCCCTGATAAAAAAATCCTGACGGTCATCATATGCCTGTCCGGCGTAACGAACGCTTGCGGCAATAATCTCGTCACAGGAAACAGGCAGATCAGCATCCATCAATAATTTCAGATAGTCCAGACGCTGTGTGAACGCCCGTGTCTCATCATCAGCACATCTATACACAAAACTGTGGATACGGGCAGCGTTTTGCGGCAGATAGTGAAAAATATCATCCTCCCGTTGATGACCGATAATCGACACTTTAAAATGAGTCGTTAGTAGCTTCTTCAATTGGGGATTATTCTGATAAATCTCTTCTTCCGTACTCATATTTTCACCGCGTGCGATTATGCGTCTTCCCGGCTCCAGGCTGTGTGTCTCGGCAAAATAGACCACACCGAATATCGCCCCGGGTTCCGGGATGACTTTCACCAGCGCTCCAAGCGGCGGCGCCTCTTCAAGCTTATAGCACTGCGCGGTAAACCCCGCGCTGTTCGATTCGATTACTTCCGCTATCTTATCAGCCATTATATCCATCTCATTTTTTTGCTTTTCTGTTTTGCCGATATATTCAATGCCATTTCACCACCGGCATAATACCGCTCTACCAGCATCCAGAACTGCTGCCGGTCTATTTCTGTGACTACCGCCTGTTCATGTGCTTCGGACAGCGCAACCGGATATCCCATCCCTTTCCTGCATTGATCAAGAACCGCAGTGTGGACAAAATCAGTCAGCTCTTTATCCGCGGCAATCCAGAGCGGCACTTCCACCCTCGCCACTTCATCATCGATCTTAATATAGAAAAAATGTATTTCATTATCTGTGTAATATTTTTCCACGACAGATGAGCGGCTGCTGAAGATTGCCGAACGCTCTCCGGTCGTCAGAAGCTCATCGAACAGCTCACGGTCCAGCAACCCGTCGACAGCATCACATTCTTTATATCCTTTGGTTGCAGGGCAATGTACATCGCAATTTACCGGTTGAAAAGGACACATTGCTATCCGCAAAGTATTGACCACATCGGTACTCCTGGGGAAGCTTATATAGCTTGCCAGTGCCAGCTTTTTCCGGGCGCTCATTTTTTTTAACTCGTCGAGCTGCGTAATAAATCCGTCGACAAGAAGTTCCTGTATCACAAAATCGGGGAATGCTTGCCCAACGATACCCCATAATATCAGTGAACCATCTATTAGCAGAAGAACCGGTGACAGGTCGGGCAATAGTTTTGCCTGTGACGTCATAACACGACATTCCTCAACAGTACGCTTCAGTCCTAATAATGGACCTTCTATAACCTGCTTCCTCCCGTCATCCGATGCAATTACCATATCTTCATCTTTAAAATACAATAACGGTCTGTTTGTCAGCAATGCATCGGCATTCCGTCCGTAATCGAGCCGTACAAGACCGATATTAATAAGAAAACAATGCGTGGAAAAATGGCGGTCGACGTCTATCTGAGAGCCGTCGGTTGCTACGACCGTGAAATCGTCGGGACACGGCACCGGCTTGTGATGTAGCCCCACATTTTCGGTCACACCGGCTACCAGCCATGTTGTTTTGCTTTCTTCGATCTTACGTTTCAGATTGCTGATATCTTCCGGCAAGGATCTCATTGTATGTAAAGCGAACTTCAATTTCGTTTCCCGGTCCGCTTTCCTCTCATGAAGAGACTCCGCCATATCGGCAATCTGTAAAGCTACTTGTTCCAGGTCTAAAGACATGAGTGTGACTCCAGGATTTCAGTATACCACGGCGCTTATATATGAACAATAAAATTCAATAGTAACGTTGCCCATATAACTCTACATTTGATATCATTGAGACTGTTCTACGTTACTTCAAGGAGTAGTATTTCTAATGCGCGTCGGCCTAGTATCAGATCCCGTTTATTTGGAACACGATACGGGAACACATATCGAAAATAAGGACAGGCTTACCTCTATATTGAATTCCCTGGAAGAACATAACCTTAACGATAAACTCATTCACCTGCCGCCGAGAGCAGCAACCATAGATGAAATTGCAACCGTACATGCACAAGAGTATATAACGTACGTTCAAAGAAAAGCAGAAAAAGGCGGCGGCTGGCTCGACCCCGATACAGTTATATCGGAAGGTTCATTTAATGCTGCCCTGTATGCAGCCGGCGGCGTGATCACCGCCACGGAAGCTGTATTGGACCAAGAGGTGAATACGGCTTTTGCGCTTGTAAGACCTCCGGGACATCACGCAACATGCTGGCAGGCAATGGGCTTTTGTTTATTTAATAATATCGCTATCGCAGCAAAAAACGCGCTGGCAAATTCCAAAGTCAGCAAAATACTCATCGTCGATTTCGACGTACATCATGGCAACGGTACGCAAGATACTTTCTACGCCAATCCGAACGTCCTCTATTTTTCAACCCACCAGTATCCGTTTTATCCCGGTTCCGGCAGTATCGATGAAATAGGTACCAGAGAAGGCAAAGAATTTACAGTGAATGTTCCGCTTATCGGAGGATGGGGAGATAACGAATATCAGGCAGTATACGAGGATATCCTGGCCCCCCTGGCATTCAGGTTTAAGCCCGATCTCATTATGGTCTCAGCAGGTTACGATGCACACTGGGCCGATGATATTTCTTCGATGGAAATGAGCGTTCCCGGTTTCGTACGTCTTGCCGAAATACTTATTTTACTTGCAAATAAACTCTGCAACGGAAAGCTTATATTTGTCCTGGAAGGCGGATACAACTATGAGGCACTCTCTTCTTCGGTTGTATCCACGCTTAATAAATTACTCGGTTCAGAGGAGATCTTCGATCCTCTCGGTAAAAAACCTGAAAGAGCAATACCGAAAAGCTTCTACGAACTGGTAGACCTGATCAGAAATACGCATAAATTATAATTAGTGTGTTTTTGAAGTGAGTCAGATAGAAGCCATGAAGTGATTATACAGATAATTTTTCAGGAGTAAGCCGTTTTCTGGTCGTCAACTTATTCCATACAACCAGAAGTGGCCCTGCGATCAACATTGAACTGTATGTCCCTGCTATGACGCCAATAAGCAACACCAGCACAAAATATTTGATAGTTATCCCGCCAAACAGGTATATAGCCAGTATCACGAAAAGCGTAGTCAAACTCGTGTTCATAGACCGCGCCATTGTTTCCAATATACTTACATTTACGACTGACTCAAAATCTTTGCTGACACCTTTGCTATAGTTCTCCCTGATCCGGTCGAATACAACAACCGTATTATTAATACTGTAACCGACCACGGTGAGCATACCGGTAATAAACAAGGCATCGATCTGGACGCCTGCGACCCATCCCATAATCGAAAAAACACCCACAACTATAAGCACATCGTGAAGCAATGCGATAATAGCGCATGTACCCCATCTGAACGGGTTCGGCATTTTACGAAACGCCCATGCAATATAAATCAGCATAGCTATCGCCGCAACTATCACCGCAATACCTGCATTTCTGCCTGTTTCCGTTGCAATTATCGGAGATACAGCATAGTAATCACGGATTGTAAGGTTTTCATCCAGAGTCGCTTTCAGGTCATCAGTAAGAGTCTGACGTTCTTCCGGCGTTATCTCAGGTAACCGGATAAAATAATCGCCATCGGCTGTACGCTGAATCGTCGCACTGCCATAACCTAAATTGCTTAATTCCTGCCTTAATTCACCCTGATCAATATCTTTTTCAAAACGTATAGTTATCGTGGTACCGCTGCTGAAATCGACACCGGGCTGAAGACCGAATATCGCCAGAGAAAGAATGCCAGCTAAAAGCACCACTCCCGAGATCAGGAAAAACCATTTTCGTTTGCCAACAATATCTATCATTTCACTCTTACCGAACTATATGCGGAAGGACTTTTTATAAATCGCACTATAAATCGTAAGAACGTTCTCGTAACTATAATTGCCGAGAACATACTAAGCGCTACGCCGATAAACAAAGTAAGCGCAAAGCCTCTTACCATAAATGCTCCCAGTGTTCCGCCGAACCAGTACAATACTATACAGGCAATAAAGGTGGTCACATTGCTATCACGAATAGCAGGCCATGCTCTGTTGAATCCCGCTTCAACCGCAGCAGCCAGTGTGCGTCCGCCAATCAATTCTTCTTTTATACGTTCAAATATAAGGACATTGGCATCCACAGCCATACCAATTGAAAGTATAAGCGCTGCGATACCGGGCAGTGTCAGTGTAATCGGTACCAGTTTGAAAATCGCCAGAAGTACTACTCCATAGACAACCAGAGCACATATTGCAATAGCGCCTGCCCAACGATAGTAAAAGATCATAAACAAGGCCACCAGTGCCAGTCCGATAAAACCAGCGATAAGGCTCTTTCTTATGGAATCAGCTCCCAGAGTCGCATCAACGTCTTGTTCCTGAATTACTTTCAGCGGTACATCAAGAGAACCCGAGTTTAACTGAATTGCCAGCAATCTGGCTTCTTCGAGTTTCAAGCCCGTAATCACTCCGCTGTCCGAAATAACCGCCTCAACCGTTGGAATAGAAATCGGTTCGCCATCCAGGAAGATTCCGAGGGGTTTATTCAGATTACGTTTGGTGATCTGTTCGAATAATAGGGCTCCCTCTTCATCCCACTCGAATTTAACTTCCGGCTCGTTTGTCTGTTGCGTTAAAACTACCTGTGCATTCGGCTTTAAATATTTTCCGGTCAGTACTTTTTCCTGCCCGTCGCTTCCTATTGCCTTTGCCGGTTCCCATACATAATTCCCCTCTTCATCGGTAACAGGGGTATCCCCATCCATCTTTATTTCCTTGAATTCAAGCTCTGCTGTCTTTCCTATAAGCTCAATAGCCTGCTCGACATTGGTAATTCCGGGAAGTTGCACAAGTATCTCGTCATTGCCCAGTTTTTGGATTATCGGTTCGGTAACTCCGTACGCGTTCACGCGCCGTTCAATTTTTTTAATCACTCCATCCATCGCATCTTCATCGGTCTGCGACGGGTCTTTTTGTGTCAGGTCGGCGCGATAGACGAGGTGACTGCCTCCTTTGAGGTCGAGCCCCAAACTCAGCCCCTCTCTTCCAAACCTCGAACCATCAAGAGGAATAACTGCCCATAGGGAAAAAACGAACAGAACGAGTATGAAGACCAGTAGATAATAATTTCCTTTTTTCAACTGCGCCGTTATCCTTCAGCATATAAGCGACATCAAAGTCGCTTTCATAACTATATAATTTTAACAGGTGTATTACAACCTGTATCTGATTTCCTTTTACTTAAAACTTTACGTGCCAGCGCAAACGCCTCTTCCCTGCTTGTTATTTCCCCTGTCGCCTGTGCTTCATGCACTAAATCCAGTAGTTTACCAATCTGCGGCCCCGGAGTCAAACCGAACTCTTCCATCAATTCATTTCCGTCAACTAATTTTATCGGCGTCCTTTTTATCGCCTGATTATCGCGCTCATATTGTATATAGGCAATAAGTCGATTATGCTGCTTCCATTCTTCCATTTTCAGGCGTGGACCGGCTGTTGCCAGATAATCGGCAAGTGCTAAAAATAAAATATCAATACCATCATCTCCCGTATCCCGGAAAAATCGGTATATTGCTTTATTCGTGGGCATTCCGACATTCGACATCTGAACAGGCCTTAAGTGATAACGCACAAGGTGCTCCACAACTTTTATTTCCCTGTTCGAAAATCTAAGACGGTTCAGAATCGTTCTCGTAATGCTTGCTCCTTGCTGCGGGTGGCCGATAAACCTCAGCCTACCTTTATCATCTGTCGCTTTGGTCTGAGGTTTGGCAATGTCGTGAAACAAAGCGCCAAGTTTAAGCATAAGGCTTCTTTTGCTTCCCGCCACTATTTCCCTGTTGAAATGGTCGTGTATTTCATCAGACCATGTAACCGTCTCTAAAATATTTTTATCGTCGAGTATCCACCCTGCCTCTCTCAATAAAAATTCAGCCGCTTCTACGGTCTTCAGAGAATGATCGAATACATTCCAGTAATGTTCGCCCGGTTGCGTTACATTTTTCATAGCCGACATTTCCGGAAATATTATTAAAAGTAACCCGAGCTTATCGAGATAAGAAAAAAAGCCACCAGACCCCGCAGTAGAAAATAACCGGACAAGTTCTTCCCTTATCCTTTCACCAGGAACATTTTCAAGAAATTTATTTTCCCTCTTTATAAGGTCTTCAGTCGTACCTTCTATTTGAAACTTTAATTCGGCAGCTAAACGTACAGCACGTAATAGCCGTATGCCGTCTTCCGCAAACACTCTCCGGTGTACCATCCTGACAACTTGTTTTTTCAGATCAGCCAGCCCGTCAAAAGGATCGACTATCTCTCTCGAACCTCTAATAAATTCCTGCAGGTCCAGCGCCATCGGCTTCTC
>CAZAIO010000098.1:0-10317 GCA_964485235.1 uncultured Dehalococcoidales bacterium | reverse complement strand
CTTCTTTTGCAAGCACAAGATCGATCAGGCTTTTTAACCATAGCCCTAACATTTTTCTTACGCTGAGCAGTTCAATATCAAAGTAGTATTTAACCCGTTCCTCGCCTCTTACAAAGTCATCGTGTGAGAAATCAAGCTTTGCAAAAGTCCGTTCTATTCTTACTCTTTCTTTTTCAATATCGTCAGGATTGTAGCCGCACAATTTGAATAAGCTATCATAGTACATTTAATAGTGACTCCTGCTTATAAATTAACATCTGGACATATATGCTTTCTATATTAAAATATTAAGCCTGGAAAAAACAATATCGCTATTTTAATAATGGATAACAGTTATATTCGGATACATTAATACCCGAATATAACTGTATCTATTTAATTCATCATACACCCATTTATTTACCTATCATTGTATTGGGTAAAAGCATGACTATTTGTGGAGCGAAAGTGATTAATACAATCATAAGCGTAATTATCAACATGTACGGTGTTATTCCTACGTAAACATCCCACATTTTCGTTTCGGGAGGGGCAATTCGCATTATTGCAAATATACTCATTCCGATAGGCGGACTCAGGGTTGCTACTTCACAGGACAGTACCATAACAATTCCAAACCATACTGGATCGTAGCCTAAAGCGATTACTATCGGCAGAAAAATAGGTGTGCAGATCATCAATATTGCAGGTGGTTCCAGCGGAGCGCCGAGTATAAACATGATGAGCCACATAAATAAAATGATTGCCCACCCGGGCATATCCAGTCCGAGTGTAGCCTGTAAAATCAGGTCACTGGTGCCTGAAACATAGAAAAGAAGTGACATCAAATTAGCACTGATCTGTAACATGAAAAGCATTCCGAAAACTTTAACCGTGTCCATACATGCTGCTTTTAAGCTTTGCCATGTAAGACGACGGTAGGCAAGGCTGATTAGAAATGCCGCAGCAGCACCGGTTCCTCCAGCTTCTATCGGTGTCCAGATTCCGAAATAGAGGCCGCCTATAACACAGCTGAATATAACTATAAGTGGGATAAGTCCGGTTAAGCTAGTAAATCTTTCTTTCCAGGTGAAAGATGGCCCAGGGGGTGCTAAGGACGGATTTAATTTTGCTCTTATGAGGATGTAGGCTGCGAACATACTGGAAAGCACGAGCCCGGGTAATATTCCGGCAATAAACAATTTACCCATAGATGCTTCGGTTAATACGCAATAAAGGATCATTAATACGCTTGGCGGGATAAGTGAAGCAAGACCACCGGTGGTCGCTAATGTTCCCAGGGCAAACCTGAGATTGTAATTTCTTTTGGTCATTTCGGGTAAGCATATTCCTCCGACAGTGACCACACCTGCTGTACCGGAGCCACAGGTAAAACCAAAAAGCGCGGAAAACAAACAACTCGCTATTGCCAGTCCCCCGGGAATATGACCTATCCATCGGTAAACTGTTTCGAAGAGGTCCTCGCCCAATCTGTTGTGTACAACTAAAAAGCCCATTAAAACAAACATGGGAATCGCTACAAATGACCAGCTATATCCGGAGTTGAATGCTACTGCACTTACATTCTGAAGTAACGGAAGATCGCCCATCAGAAGAATACCGACTATAGATCCAAGTCCCATGGTAATGAAAATGGGTAGTCCAAATCCAAGTAATATAAAAAATACGATAACACCAAGTATGCAAGCCCAAATAGGTGACATATCTATACCCTCTTTACCTTATTAAGTAGACATATCTATCGCCGTGGTATTTGTCGTTTCACGGCCAGATAACCATGCGTCAGCAAGGAATTGTAAACCGACAAGTATAAAACCTATAAGAGCCGCAGCTTTTATAAACGGCATAGGCCATTCCATATATGCTGTCACTTCATGCATACGTATACTTGCCATAAGCATCAGCCAGCAGTAATAAGCCATGACGCCACAATAAAGGGCACCGATTAATGAACCAATTACTGATATAATCAATTTTACTTTTGGCTTCAGGTAGTCCAGCAGGGAGTCCATGTTAAGATGGGCTTTTTCTGCTTGCACACAACCTGCGCAAAGAAATCCAAAGTACATCTGTAAACTTCTTGCCAATTCTATTGTTATACCTGAAGGGCTGTTGAACACATATCGCATAAAAACTTCCCTTACGACAACAAGTGTTAGCAAAAGCACAAGAAACATCCCGAGCCAGCGCATTTTACGATTTGCACTATCAATCGCCAGAAAAAATTTATCCACAATTGAATACACGCTAACCTCCCGATCTAAAATTCTTAAACACCTCTTCAGCCTCTATGATAAATAACAGTATAGAAACGCGGATTTAATTGTTATATGCCTGTCAATTATCTCCGCGCTTCCTTTAATTTTATTGGTTTTATTCTTTACATATATGTTTTGTTACCATTTAGAACATTGTTTAGAATAGAACTTACGGGTTATATTTCTGAATGATTTCGACAGCTTTTTGTCCGGTTTCTCCGGTTTGTTCCAGGTAACCCTGCAGGAGAGGTGCCCATACTTCTTTCCATTTACTCATTTCTGCATTTGTTGGCTGGACAACTTCCTTAAGTGCAGGGGTCATCTCGGTAATCATCCGGCTTTCACCGGTAGCTAATGCGAATGCCTCTTCAATCGAGCGCCGCTCAGCTACGTACATCACAATAGCCCTGTCAGTTGGAGATAACTTCGATAAACCTGTTTCGGATGCAAGTACGGCTACCACAGCAGCACCTGCCGGAACCATAGTAAGATAGTCTCCCACTTCGTATATTTTATGACCGTAATAGCCACCTATATTTGAAATAACACCATCAACCACACCTCTTGATAACGACTCGTAGTTTTCAGCACCTGTCATTGCTACCGGACTGGCGCCGCACAGTTCCATAGACTCACGGTCTCCTTTTGATGGGCAGGCTATTTTCATACCTTTCAGATCATCCGGTACAGCAACACGTTTACCTTTTGTCAGGAGCAGACTTGTTCCGGGAGTGAATGGAGTGTTGACAACTTCGATTTTTAATCCCATATCATGGAAACCTTGCTGCACCATATCTGTAAGACCGTATTTAAATGCGTCGTAGGCTCCTCGAAAATCCTTGATCATACCAGGAATTAATGTAACTCGAATCCATGGCATTTGACCGGTAATATAAGGCAACGGAATAAATGCGAGATCTGCTATTCCCCTGTCTAATGCGTCTATGGTTTCGCCGACGGCAACAAGACTTTCTGAATGATAGACCTCAACTTTGACACGCCCTTCTGTAAGAGTCTCGACCATCGGGAATATTTCCTGAGCTATGATTGTACCGTCGTGTGTAGGGGGAGCATAACTGGCATACTTTAAAACCACGGTTTCGACCGGGGTAGACGGGGTAGACGGTGTTGTTGTAGATGGCGCCGCTTCCGGTTTAGCACATCCACCGATAACCAGACTCATTATAAGAATTATAATTAAACCTATACCGAGAGAAATTGCCTGGAATTTTCTTCTCATCGTTTGCCTCCTGAAGTTATTTTTCTCTTGTTCAATTTCGAAATTAATACTTCTCATATGTCTAGATTTTAAGTACAGTTAGATATATTTACCTCCTAATTAATGCGTGTTTATAAAAAATTTCCGGTTGTAGCTTTCGTTTGTGGCTTTAGAAATACAGTAGTATGAAGAAATCGGCTTTTTTAATCCATAAAAACTATTACGAATATCGTCAACGTCGATATATAAAGCACGAAGCGAAAGATCGACCAATTTATTATCCGGTGTAGTAATTTAGACTAGTACATTAGAAAGCCGCCATCCACGCTAATATTCTGTCCCGCTATATCACTGGCTATATCACTGGCAAAGAACACTACCATATTAGCTATGTCTTCATGTTCGGATAATCTGCCTGGCGGCGGAAAATGAGCCATTATTCATTTCTACAAAATCTTGAACCTCGATAGATGTTTTTATTATGCCTTCCATATCTATATTATTTACTATGATATTACATACTTATTTTGCTAAAGCTAATGATATCGCACGGCCAAAACCTATCAGGCGGCAGGCTCCGGTCACAGGTCTTACTCTATTTTTCAAACCTGATTCCCTCTGTCTACCTGTTCAGTTTATGAGTTTTGTGGAACTATTTTGCCGAGTAATTCCTATCCAAAAGTTTCTTTGGCTGTTTTTTCATGAGCATCCCAATCAGCGAGGAGATATAGTTCCGCGTTTTCGTAGGGTGAAACCGGATTTTGCATAAAGAGTTTATCAATCTCTTCGGCTGACTCTACTTCCCAGATGCTTACATTCTTTTTCAACTGTGGTACTACATAAATTTCCTTTAATTTTCCTGATTTACGACATTGTGCATAGAATTCGCCTGATCCTTTTATGACTTTAATACGCTCTTCGTCCGAAATCGTAGTGAACGTATCTCCCATTGTATTAATAAGTAAATATTTCATAATGAACCTCCTGTTACAATAATTATTTACAGGTTGAACATATACGGTTATGTATTTTTCAACTATCGTGTTATAGCAAATTACTATGTCTGTACTCTTGAAGCAGGACCTTGTCCGCCACCGGACATCTTTTGTCTCAAATCCTGTATCGTGGTTACATATGCCGCTCTCTCCGGTCTGAACATTTGCCATACTTCATCACAAATAGCGAGGTCTTCTTGAGATAGTTTTATTTCCGCAGCCTTCAAATTTTCTTCAACCTGTTCAATTAAGGTCATACCGCTCAGGATAGAAGTAATTGTTTCGTTGCTTAATATCCAGGCGAGAGCAAACTGAGCCATGGTGCAACCATGATCTTTGGCAAGCTCCGACAAACGTTCTACTGCTTTAAAATTCATTTCTGACCAGTAACGTTTGAGATATCCTTTACCGAGGCGTTCATGTGTAAATCTTCCTTCTGCCGGCGGTTTGCCGAACTGGTGTTTCCCCGTAAGAAGCTCTCCCGCCAGTGGATTGTATGTTGTTACTCCTATTTGCTCACTTGCACAGAGAGGTAACATTTCAATTTCAATATCACGGGCAAGCAGATTATATACTGACTGAGTGCATTCAAACCGGGCGAGGTTGTATTTATCGCTGATACCCAGCGTTCTGCTCAGCATCCATGCCGGATAATTTGAACATCCTATATATCGTACTTTTCCCTGATGGACCAGGTCGTCCATCGCTCTTAAAGTCTCTTCGTAAGGTGTTTCGGTATCCGGAAAATGCGCGTAGTAGAGGTCGATGTAATCGGTCTGTAATCGCTTTAAACTGTTTTCTACCGCCTGCATAATGTGGTATCTTGATAGTCCACTATCGTTGGGACGGGGACCGACGATAACACCTCCCTTGGTTGCCAGTATAACGGACTGCCGGATATCCTTAATAGCTTTGCCCGTTATCTCCTCCGATTTTCCGTCACCATATCCATTTGCAGTATCTATAAAATTTACACCGTGATCCAACGCACTTCGTAGTATTTTAATAGAATCTGCCTCACTTAAAGGGTCACCATAATTCATTGTGCCAACGGTAAACCGTGACACTTTCATGCCGGTTCTTCCTAAAACTTTATACTGCATAAATTTTTCCTCCTATAAGAATTTACTTTTTTATTGCTATTATCCGGTCATAGTTCCGGGTAACCATAGAGAAATCTGTGGGAAGACGATCAATAAAAGCAAGAACAATAATATGACGGCAAAGTAAGGTATTACTCCACGAAGAAGCTTATTTGTAGGAATGTCAAAAATTATTTTTACGTAAAACAAGTTTATACCCATCGGCGGTGTAATAAGACCCATTTCAGTATTCACCACAAATAATACACCGAACCAAACAGGATCATAGCCCAGTTGCGTAATCAAGGGAACGAAAATTGGTGCTGTCAATAATACGATAGAGATTGCCTCGAGGAAACAACCCAATATCAGAAGGATAACCATAATGAGAATAACAACTAAAATTGGAGGAATATTTAAGGAGACGACAAGCGCCCCCATCTCTTTGGCCAGACTTGAACTCCCTACTATATAGGTGAAGAAATTCGCTATCACTACGATGAACAACATCATAGCATTTATCTGTGCCGCTTCAACTATAGCTTTACCAAATTTCTTCATACGAAGACCATAAAATAAGAAAGCTAAAATTATGATAACGAAGCCACCTATTCCAGCTGCTTCCGAAGGGGTTGCTATACCAAGATATATTGAACCCATAATTGCAATAAAAATTACGACTATCGGCCAAATACCTTTAATATATTTAAATCGTTCGGCCCAGCTTACACCTTCAGTAGCAGGGCCCAGGCTGGGATTTCGCGCGCACATTATAGTCGGTACAGCAGCCAGCATGAATGCCAGTAGAAGGCCGGGGATAATTCCGGCAACAAGAAGATGCCCTATAGACGTATTGGATATAATTCCATAGATAATTAAAGGTGCGCTGGGGGGAATTAAAGGTCCAAGTATACCACCACACAATAGTCCGCCCAGTGCAAAACCTCTATCATAATTGTATTTTTGAAATTCCTGGTCCGCTATTTTCCCTACTGTTAAAATTGCGGCACCACTGACACCGACTGTTGCTGCTATAGCTGCTTCTCCGAATATTGAGCCGGAAATAAGTCCACCTGGAATACGTGAGAGCCATTTTCTGGCGAGAAGATACATATCCTCGCCTATTCTGGTCTCTGTAATTACACAAGCCATCAGTACAAATAGTGGGAGTGGCGTCCATGAAAAACTATAAAGTGACTGAAATGTGATCCAACCTAATTTCGTAAGCGAGTTATCACCAAAAACAAGGAATCCCAATATCAGTGAGCTGAATCCCAGAGAATAAACTATTGGCACTCCCACTATAAGCAGAACTAACATGCTCATAATGCATATTAACGCCGCAACATTGTACTCCATGGTTGTCTATTGTCCTTTAGTTTTGTTCTTTGTTATTAATGAAGAAATCCCGTAGGCTAATTTGGCTATTAATGTAAGTCCCAGCAAACTGTATCCTACCGGTATTAAAAACTTTATGGGGTATAAAGGCTCTCGCCAGACTGACATGCTCGTTTGATGAATTTCGAACGAATGAAGCGCATCCACTCCTCCCTGCCATACAAGTATTATTACCAGTATCAGACCGCAAATAGGACTGATAAAATTAGTGACCAGAAGTGAAATGTTTTTTGGGAACTGGTTAAGTAGTATGTCAACTCTAATAAATCTATCTCGCCACTCCACAGCAGATACCGCTAATACAAAACTGGCTAATACAAACATGCAACCAATCTCGTATGAATACGGCTCAGGGCTGTTCAATGCGTATCGTCTGAATACTCCATAACTCGTACTTACACAAAGAAGTACCAGAATGATTCCGCTGAATAACGATAGAAAATAATTTGCACGGCTTATCCATTCATGTATACTATGCTTATTATCACCGTTTGACATTAGAATTTTCCGAACATATTTTTCTGGTCACTAAAGACTTCAATAACTATTTAAAACACTGTATTTTCAACACTAGTATGGATAGGGGTGGTTTTTATTTGCTTCCTCTGCCAGTTGCTTGATTTTCGGCATGATATCGCCCATGAGCTTTTCCTGTTCCTGGTTGAATGGGCTCACTTTTTCTTTCCATTTATCGCGTTCAGCCTTTGGTATGAAGAATTGCGTAATACCTTGATCACCAATTTCTTTGATATGGTCATAATATAGACCAGCCATGATCTCATTTAAAGTAGCGGCTGTTGCTTTCGTCTCTTCCAGCAATATACTTTGAATATCTGCAGGCATTTTATTCCACAAGTCTAAGTTGATAACATAGCCGTGTGATGAACCGAGTGCCATACAAATGGTTTGATACTTAATAACTTCAAACGATTTACTGATTATTGTGAAGGTCGGCGCATCGAACACTGCATCCACGACCCCTTTTTCTAATGAAGTGTAAAACTCGGGATAGGCAATGAATACCGGTGCAGCTCCCATAACCTTTGCAAGCTCCGGACCGTAATATGTGGCGCCTGCCATTTTTACACCTTTCCAGTCATCCAGTGTCTCAATGGGTTTATTGCCTATTACTTCTATTCCTTCAACATGGTGACAGGCTAATGGCTTAATATTTAAGTTCTTCTGAAAATCTTCATCTAATATCTCCGGCAGCGCCGATACTACTTCCGCATTTGCCTCTACGCTATCATAGAGAAACGGCATTTCCGCTGCTGTGAGTGTGATAAGACTGTTCGCAAAACCTCCCCAGCCAATTTCCGCCATCTCAATTGCTCCCGTTCTTACTGCATCCATGGTTTCGGCGTACTTAGCTAATTGCTCGGCGGGATAGACTTCTATAATATATTTCCCTCCCGCACGTTCATTGAACCTTTCAGCCATTTTCATGGTTTCAACTGCTATAACATCCATTGGCGGTTGGACCATGGTCATGCGTAGTGTTACTGCTTTAGCCGGTTGTTCCGGTGTACCGGGCTGGGTTGGTTGAGTCGGTTGGCTTGGTTCGGTCGATCCCGGACTGCAGGATACCAGGATACTGAACGATAACAACGAAATTATTAAAACACAAAAAAGATATGATATTTTTTTCACTTATTTTTACCTCCATTGCTTGGTAAAGCCGCACAAATCTTGATAGTTTACTGACTTCTATATTCTATTTTTATTAATCACACGTTCCTTTGAGACGCGTTTATCATTTAATGGTCTCTTAATTCTTCTTAGATGATTTAGCTATGACATCCAGGACGATTTGCTGTGTATATTATTTACCGATAATTACTTCGCTTCCTTTTACAGTGAAACTGGTATTTAGTCCCTGATCGCTTGAAATTTCTTTCATGTAAGCAACTACTTCATCAAATCGCTTGTCCTGCGGAGTCAATATCTCGGGTTCACTCGATTTATTTATGTAGCAGGGTAAGAAAGATACCTTGCTAACCTTTTTATCTGAGACTTCACATTTAGCGATGATAGTTTTCCTGGAGTCAGGAGGAAACGGGAAAGACGGATAATCATCATAAGGCGGATTCCAGTCAGGATTGAGCAATCTGCGTTCATCTCTTATCTGAGGAATGTTAGCCCATTCCTTGGTCATAAACCATAATTCTATGGCAAAATTACCGAGACCGTAGAAAATCACCTTGCCATTGTAGACTTCAATACCCTTGAGTATATGTGCATGGTGCTGTAATACCAGATCGGCACCGTTATCAATAGCGGCGTGTGCATAGTCTTTCTGATAGTCGGCTATTATTGCCGGCATCATATGAACACCACTGTGTATAGAAACGATTACAACATCAGCCTGTTTTTTGGCTTTTTTGACATCTTCTATCATAGCGCTCATATCACCTCTGTCAGGGTAGGTGAATACTCTAGCGGGTGTACCCGGCTGAAACGGCTCCAGCGGCTCAAAGAAGGATTTTACTCTCAGTGGAGCAGCACCCGGTCTATTAGCTTCCGCCCAGGCGTTTGGTTCAAGCACTGCATTGTAGTCAAGGAATGCTATTTTTGTTCCACGACAGTCAAAGATACCTGGAATTCTCGCTTCCTCGATATTTCTACCTACACCAACTACTTTCAAGCCCCCTTCTTTTAGATGATCGATGCTGTCGAGAAAGGCATCCATACCGGCACCCATATTATGATTACTGGCCATTCCTACTATATCGAACCCTGTCTTTTTCAGTATCGAGGCTATTTTCGGATCCTTGGCGACATCTTTGGCATGCGGACCGACTCCTCTATTCGAGAGAACGCATTCCAGGTGAAAAAATGAGATATCGCCACTTTTAATAACATCGGTAACATGCTGGAACATGGATTCCGGATTGTCTCTGTCCGGAGCGATATCACCAACACCGTATATAACAATATTATCATTTGTATTTGTCATTGCTTTATTCTCCTTTATTTTCAATCATTGCCTCTATCGCTATTACGTAAGACCGGAAGCCATTTTATTTTTTAGAAAGGTCAAGTACCTGTTTTACTTCATCCGGCGATTTTACATAGGGATATCTGGGCGGTCTGAACATCAGCCAAACATCGTCACAAACTTTTAGTTCTTCTGCCGATAAAGTTATCTCTGCAGCAGCTATATTTTCGCTCAATTGTTTGATTGCGGTGGTGCCGCTGAGGACTGAAGTGATAGCACTATTATTTAGTATCCAGGCAATAGCGAATTGAGCTAAAGTGCAACCATGATCCTTTGCAAGCTGCTTGAGCATGTCAACGGCTTTAAAATTCATTTCCGACCAGTACCGGTCGCGGTAGCCCGGCCCCATCATCTTATGGGTAAATCT
>CAZAIO010000097.1:0-10664 GCA_964485235.1 uncultured Dehalococcoidales bacterium | reverse complement strand
GTCTGGCCCTGCCCCGGGTTGGTCGCTTGACCCCGATGGTAACATCGGGGCTAGATTGATGGTCATCGATACGGCATTGCCGTGGAACAGAACTCGGCTTACAGGTCTACTTAGCCTCTGTCGTTATCGCGTTCAATCCTCTTTGCTGAAATATTTTTCCATATAAAGAAGTGTATCACAATGGTCGTTCAGTAAACTTTTCTATTTTTTATAACGTTTTCAGTATTAACCATTATGAATCCACCTGACCCTCAAATCAGAGATTTTATTTTATTCTGTGCGAAAAGGCGCAGTCCGGAATGGCCGCAACTCTATGACGAGATGGTGCAAGTCGCGGGACAACGTCTTTTCAACGGGATGGGATATACGGAGCTTCACCGGTTAGGGCTTTCGTTATGTCTGAACAGCCTTGATAAAACTGTCCAACAGGTAAAACAGGTTATTATCCGCGATTACAACGGCTAATTTTTTACTTTCCATATAGACTGATATAATAAACCTGTATGCTCTTTACGGAGAGTAAATCTGAAACGACCGGATGTGTAGATAAATGGAAAGTAAAAGAAGAGACCTGCTCACAATTTCACTTGTTATCTGTCTGACTGTGGTTATTTTTGGGGTGCTCATTTTCTCCTTGATGGCATTTACAAATGTGTTTAATAACGGGGAAGAGCAGTCCGGGTTGTTCGATAAGAGTACACAAAAAACCGAAACTATAACCGGGGATTTACCGGATGACTTCGATATACTCGTTGAAGCGTGGAACTCGATATCAGAAGTATATGTCAACAAGAATAACCTGGATACAGAAAAATTGAGCCAGGGGGCTGTTCGAGGAATGATCAATGCGCTCGATGACCCTTATAGTGCATATGTAGATCCCGAAACGTATGAACTGGAATTGAGCTCACTTAAAGGAAAATATCAGGGTATTGGCGCCTATATAAACAGCAAAGATGAACGGTTAACTGTTGTAGCTCCGATGGAAGGCTCTCCTGCGGAGCGTGCAGGTATAAAATCGGGAGATATTATTCTTGAGATAAACGGGGAAAGCACGGAAGGAATGAACGCTACAGAGGCAGCGTTGAAAATACAGGGACCAAAGGGGACAAGCGTGACCTTGTTGATATATTCGGAAGGTGATGAAGAACCAAGGGAGATAGTAGTGACACGTGATGAGATTATGCTGGAGAGCGTGACGTGGGAAATGCATGATACTATTGCTCACATCCGTCTTGCCGGATTCAAACAGACAACGAATCAGGACCTCACCGATGCCCTGAAACAGGTCATAGACGAAGGCGCTGAGGGTATTATATTGGATGTGCGAAATAATCCCGGCGGTTTGCTCGATGCCGCGGTTAATATCGGCAGCAATTTTCTGGACGGCGGTACTTTCGTAGATGTAGTCGATAGTAATGGAGTACACCGAAAAATAGATGCACAAAGGGGTGGCATAGCGACCGAGATACCACTTGTAGTCCTGGTGAATGAAGCCAGTGCAAGCGCAAGTGAAGTGCTTGCCGGTGCGTTGCAGGACTACGAAAGGGCAAAGTTAATCGGGACGAAAACATTTGGAAAAGGAAGCGTTCAGGTAATTAAAATGCTTGATGACGGTTCTGCGTTACACCTGACAACAGCACGATGGTTAACTCCTCTTGAGCGACCTATCGAAGGTGTCGGGCTGACACCTGATATTCCTTCGGACCTGGAAGGCGATGATCTGGTAGACTGGGCAGTCGAATACCTCAAAGATGAGGTAGCGGGTAAAACGCTGGTGAAATCAGCATAACAGGGGAAAAGTTTCAGGACACCGTTACCGGATATAGCCGGATTCTTTGTCTTTTTATTCAATGAACTTCGGAGAAGCAGGCGGGACCGCAAATATAAAAAAGCTTCGTATTTTATTCTACGAAGCTTTTTTTACAGAAACGAAAAGAGATGTGAAAGCCATTCATCTTTCTATGGCATTTTTAGTACTGGGTAGTATATACGGGATCCTTGTGTCTATACGCGTTGCATCGTCGAGAGCCCTTGCAAGTGCTTTAAAAAGCGCCTCTGCTTTGTGATGATCGTTTACCCCGTTTAATATTTTTGCATGGATATTTATCTTTGTTTCCGATGCAAAAGTGACGATAAAGTGGCGTATCAGATCGGTAGGCATGTCACTTATATTTGCATGGGTGAACGGAGTTTCCACTGCGGAGTAGCCTCTTCCGCTGATATCCAGCGCAACCATAGCAAGCGCATCATCCATAGGCACGAACGCGTGAGCCATACGAACGATACCCTGTCTTTCGCCGAGTGCTTCGTTAAAAGCTTTTCCCAGTGTCAATGCTGTGTCTTCTATTATATGATGCTGGTCTGGACCGGTTGCCGCCAGCTTGATATCGAATATGCCGTGTTGGGCAAGTTGACATAACATATGATCAAAAAACCGCATTCCGGTAGATATTTCATGTTTACTCTGTCCGTCGATATTCAGCTCGACCTTTATTGAGGTCTCCTGTGTGTTCCTGGCAACAGTTGCTTTTCTTTCCACCATTCTATTAACCTCTCTCTTTTACTGGTACCGTATTCGGATATTATTTTACGCTGTATTATTAGCAGATTTCTTTCAGCGCTGCAATAATACGGTCGGTATGTTCCGGTTTACCTACGGTAATCCGTATGTAATTATTGAGCAGTTGTGTATCGAAATAACGTATGAAAATCCCTCTACGCTGTAAGATATTGTGAATTTCCTTTGCTTTACCGTTTAACACATTGCAAAGGATGAAATTTGCATCCGATCTGTAAGGTTTTAACCATTGAAATGTGCTGAGCCGGTCGAAAAGCCTCGTTCGTTCATTGATTATTGCTGCAATTGTGCCTTTCAGGTAATCAATATCATTCAGAGATGCGAGTGCCGCAACCTGGGCTGCGACATTCACATTATAAGGTTGTTTGATTTTAATCATATAGTTGACTATTGGTTCAGGGAAAATACCGTAGCCCATTCTAAGCCCGGCAATACCTGCCCATTTGCTGAAAGTACGCAAAAGGAAAAGATTCGGATAGTCAGATAATAAGGGTATTATCGTTGTTCCGCTGAACTCTGCATACGCTTCATCTACCACTACAATTATTTTATGTTTAACCAGTTCGATGATTTCACTTTCACTCGTTGTATTGCCTGAAGGATTATTCGGTGATGCGAGAAAAATTACTTTTGTCTGTTTATTCACCGCTTTCACAATTGATTCAATGTCGAGAGTGAAGTCTTCCAGCCTCGGGACATCGATTACTTTGCCTCCATATAGTTCGGTACAGAAAGGGTACATACCAAAGGTCGGCGGACAATTAATCACCTCATCGCCGGGGTCTACAAATAGCCGAATTATAAGTTCGATAAGCTCATCGCTGCCGCTGCCTGCGAGAATATGCCCGGAAGAAACGCCGGTGTATTTACCAAGGGCCTGTCTGAGCTCTCTTTGCAGCGGGTCCGGGTAGATATTGAAAGAAGCATATCGGGAAAGCGCCTCGTTCACTTTTGGAGAACAACCATAAGGATTTTCATTTCCGTCGAGCTTGGTAACCTGTTCCGAGGCTACTTCAACACGTTTGCTCAGTACATCGGTCGGTTCAATAGGAACATACGGGTCAATCGTTAAAAAGCCCGGCTTTATCATTTTTTTTACGTCATCAAGAGAGGGCATCATTCATTCCTCTACTTCTTTGCTTGAAGTCTTATTCTAATCGCCTGTGCATGACCGGTCAGCCCTTCCGAATCAGCCATTGTAACAGTTGACGGTGCGAGCGTTTCGAATTCTTTTTCGTCAAGCGATACTATATTGATGAACTTGTAAAAATCTTCTATACCCAGAGCTGAACTGAACCTGGCTGTACCGCTGGTGGGCAATACATGGCTCGGTCCTACAATATAATCCCCCATAGTAACAGGTGACGTGCTATTTACCAGAATGCATCCCGCGTTCCTGATTTTATCAATACAGGACTCCGCATCACGGACCATCAGCGAAAGATGCTCCGGAGCGAAACGGTTTACCAGTTCCAGTGCTTCATCGATGGTATTAACGACAGCGATAATACCGTTATCGGTGAGAGCTTTTTCTGCAATTGTTTTACGTTCAAGTTTTGCCAGTTGAACATCGATTTCACTGCGGACATTATTGGCTAGCCGGGCTGAAGTGGTGATGAAAACGGCAGTTGCCATAGTATCGTGCTCCGATTGAGCGATAAGATCGGCAGCGCAAAATGCGGCATTGGCGGAATCGTCCGCTACTACTGCAATTTCGCTTGGTCCCTGAATGCCGTCTATATCGACAACACCATAGACAAGTTGTTTGGCTTTCGCCACAAAGATATTGCCCGGTCCGCAAATTTTATCCACTTTTGGTATTGATTCCGTACCGAATGCCAGGGCAGCAATAGCCTGGGCACCGCCGGTCTTAAATATCATATCTACTTTAGCCATATCTGCTGCAACCAGCGTTGCCGGATGAATTGTCCCGTCTTTTCGCGGCGGTGTTGTTATGATGATTTTTTCGACACCTGCGACTTTTGCCGGTAAAGCCGACATCAATACTGTTGAGGGATAGGCAGCGGTTCCCCCGGGTACATACAGGCCAACCTTCGAAAGCGGGCGGGCGGTGCGCCCGGCCCCATTAACAAGAAAATACGGTTCTATGGTACGCTTGCAGGTTGTATGGAAGTCAACGATTCTCCGGGAAGCTATTTCAAGAGCGGACTTAAGTTTCTCGTCGACCTGTTTGTGAGCTTCTGAAATTTCATCAGGTGTAACCTGCAAAACGGTAAGTTCTGCCTTGTCGAACTTACGGGCGTAATCAAATAGTGCGCGGTCGCCTTTTTGCCTGACCTCATGAATGATTGAAGTAACGGTCTGCTCAATGGAATTACCGGTCCCATCCTGTCCTGTTTGAGGAATACTGAATTCAGAGGGAATCCCCCTGGTGAGCACCTGTTTTGCTTCATTAAAATCTCGTATTATTCTCATTTTATTCGCTTTTTACCGACTGCCTGATCTTTTCAACGATGGGCAGGATGTACTCTTTCTTGTCAGGTGATTCCAGACTGGATTTATTGCCGATCAGACATGCCGAAGACTGGAAGAGGGTATCAATTATTTTAAGATTATTTTGAGCCAGTGTTTTCCCTGTTTCAGTGTTCTCGATGAGCAGGTCGGCATCTTCGGGCAGCAGTGCTTCGCTGGCACCCCATGTCGGGATTAATTTATAACGCCAGACGTGACTGTCCCTCAAATATTTATCAGCGATATTTACATATTCCGATGCAACTTTAAGTGAATTAGTCCGGCCTTTTCCTGTTACATCCATTATCTCATGTACATCGTTTACGGGCAGACTATTGTGAACAACAGCTACCATTTTTACCGTACCGAAACCGAGGTTCACCAGTTTGGTGACAGGACTGGTTGGAAAACGGTAAAGGTGGTCAAGAAGCCAGTCTTTTCCGGTGATTGCCAGATCGAAATTGCCGTTGGCTACCTGAAGCGGCATATCCTGAGGGCGTATTACTTTAACTTTTAATCTGTTTAATGTAGAACCGGGGCGGCGTTCATTTTCTGTATCCGAATAACCTTTCAGGAAAATACCTGCCTTGTTCAGAAATGCGACTGTGGGTTTTTTCTGATGCCCGTCGGGCACTGCGAGCCAGATCGCATTTTCATCACTTACTGAATATGAGCCGTTTTCATAAGTAACCGGTTTTTGCTCAATTTCAAGCCAGGGTCTACGTGTTTTCTGAAGACAATTACTGAAAAGAGATACGATGCCGCTTATATTTTTATTTTGCATACTTTCTCTGTTCGCGATGAGATATACACTGGATTCAAACAGGCGCTTGAGCACGTGCAGGTTCTTAGCTTTTATTTCCTCTTCATCTTGTGCACGTATTACGATAAGCTCTGCGTTTTCAGGAGGGTATGCCTCTGCTGAACCCCATACCGGAAATATTTTGAACATCTTCAGGCGGAGTTCGAGGCACAACGCTTCAGCCATGTTCGGGTACTCAGTTGCAATTCGCCAGACAACAGGCTTACGAATGATCTCCGCCATGTCAGCCGTATTTTCGCCCGGACCGGCCGCCAGATAGATATTAGCTTTATCGTACTCCAGATTTGCTACTTTAATCAGGTCGCTGGCGGGATACCGTGTAAGCAACTCCTGGATCCAGTCCAGACCGCAAATACCGAAATCATAATTACCTACTGCTACCTGTACAGGGATATCTTTTTCCTGAAATATCTTTGCGGCGAGATTGGGAATGTTTGACGATGAAAGCCGGTATATTCTTGTTTCCTCATTATAGTTATCGAACCCGAGTTCGACTTCATTCAGAAAGCAAGAGGTAGCGGGGAGGAGTTTACCTTTCGGCAGTGCTAACTTGACATAATCGCTATTGTCCATTTTCAGTTCAGACCGACCCGCCGATAATATTTATCACTTCGCTAATAGATTTGGCTTCTCTATCGCGGTTCATTTTATTATCACGAACAGTAAAAGAAATCCCCGGTTTTTTTACATGTACCGTCCATCTCCAGTTCGTCGCTACTTCATTGAAACTCAGTTCCGATATATAGCCGAGGTCACGTAAAGATTGCGCCAGCAGGAAACAGGATTTCACCGTTTCTTTTATATCCGACGTACTTTGAATTAAAACACCCTGTTCTGTATTCTCTCCCGTACGCGTTTTAATAAGTTTTATAAGAGGGTCCATGTAAAGTGCAAATCCACAGGCTGGTGTTTCGTGCCCGCCAATAAGAGGGACAAGATCATCATATCTCCCGCCGCCGCCGATCTTTTCCCTGCCCGTCGAGAACTGGAAACACAGACCGGTATAATATTCGAAACGACGAGTGGATGTAATGTCGATTTCATATCCATATCCCATGGTGTCCAGCAGGTCTGTTATCTCTATAAAATTATCCAGTTCCCTGCTAAGATCGCTCGATATTCCGGGGAGGGCTTTAATATTTTTAAGGTATCCGCTCGATTCACCTTTGAGACCGACAAGCAGGGAAACCAGCCTGTCTGAGTCAGGGTTATTAGTTTTTATACGCGACAGGTTTTTCCAGTTTCCCTCGCGTATTTGGTTAAGGAGCTCCAATTCCTTTTCACTACCCAGATAAAGGTTCTTGATAAGAGCTTTTAAAACTCCTGCATGTGAGAGTTGTATCTTCATGGAATGTATATCCAGTTTGCGCAATATTTCGATTGCAAGGACCAGTATCTCAACGTCGGAAGCAGGCTTCGCATCGCCGATCAATTCTGTTCCGCATTGCCACCGTTCTCTACTTTCCTTTCCCGTTTCTTCATAGGAAAAGACATTTGTAAGATAGAAAAGTTTTACAGGGCTTTTATCGGAAAGATTCTCAACATAGAGCCTTGCAACGGGAATTGTCCCGTCAGGTCGTAAGACAACACGCTCTCCGCTCCACCCGTCCCAATCGAGGAATGAGTAGACCCTGTTCAACATGCCGGGAGTGAGTGTTCCCGCTGCTGTAAATAAATGCAGATATTCGAGTGTGGAAGTTTTAACTTCTTTATATCCCCATTTCAGGCATGAATCGACAAAAGCATTTTGTATATGACGAAACCGCTCGGTATCATCGGGTAGTAAATCGCGGGCGCCTTTATATCTTTGATTAATCATAATATCTCACATCGTTCAACAGGTTGAGTAATTCTACACTAATCACCGTATACCATCAATTTTTTCAAGGCTGCTTTTTATGGGATTACAATTATCACGGCAGACGGCAAGACATTCGGATAAATAGGTTATCGAATATTAAAAAGGAAAATAATCAGGTTTATAACTGTAAATCCGGTTATTTGAAACGTAGTTAGAGATCGTAAAAAACCGTATTGCCTGTCTGGCTGATATCATAACCGCCTATTCCGGCAATCAGCTTTTTGAATTCTTCATTGGTAATAATTTCAAGAAGCGATCTGACAGGCTGCGAATGGAACTTTTCCACTGTCATTACAAGATCGTATCTTTCCCTGAATAGAGGCAGGAAATCGATTTCGCAACTACGAGCGGCGCCTTCAATGCCAAGTCCGACATCGGCGTTGCCCCTGGCTACGTTTATGGCAACTTCCAGATGAGTATTTGCTTCATGTGTATATCCGTTAATCTGTAATGGCTGGATGCCATGGTGGCGGAGCTCGAAGTCCAGAAGAACACGTGTGCCTGAACCTTTTTGACGGTTGATAAACACTATATCTTGACGGCATAAATCTTCGATCTTTTCAATATGTTTCGGATTGTTTCGGGCGTATATAAGTCCCTGCATACGGTAAGCGAGGTGTACCAGGGCAATAGACCTGCCCGGTAGAATACGTTTGACATACGGATAATTATATTCCATTGTATCTTCATCAAGAAGATGAATGCCTGCAATATCGGCTCTATCTTCCTGGACTGCAATGAGCCCACCCAGACTGCCTGAATTGGTTGTCTCAACACGGATATCCGGTCTTTTGTGTTTTAGCTGATCGACCAGTAAATTGAGCGCGATATCGTGGCTGCCGACAATGTGTATTATATTCTGCTCATCAGTTTGAGTTTCATCTAATTCGGATATAGGTGGAGTAATGGCATTGCGTTCTTCGTCCCAGCGAGCCAGGTTGAGGCGGAAAGAGGTTTCGAGTTCTATCGGGCTATAGCCCAGGCTGAATATCTCGAGTAAAGCTTCACCGACCATATTATCAAGTTGTTTCTGTCGCCGTAATAAAAGCTGCGGATCATTTGATGAGGCGGAGACGATAGTTCCTCCTCCGCGTCTTGATACGACGATGCCGTCCTGTTCAAGGTCAAGGTATGCTCTCACAACAGTTCCGGGATTTATATTCAATACCTGTGCCAGTTGCCTGACCGTGGGAAGATGTTCACCGGGTTGCAGGAGTCCGGTCGCAATATGCTGCCTTATCTGGTCAACTATTTGCCTGTAAATAGGAGTCTGTGTCGTCTGGTCCAGATTTATCTGTAAAACTTTTTCCAAAATTTCTGTTTCCTGTAATTTATTCTTCAATTTGTTAACATAACTATATCAAATAAGTAAATTTTATAAAAGTACAATTATATTCGAAAGTGTCTTATATAAGGAATATGTATCTTTTCTTGAAGGCGACAGGAATATTATATATGTATTGATTTACGTTGAAAATGGGCTCCGTCTGTTTGCTGTTAAATATGGGCTACGATATAATTGAATCGAGGGTAAAGCATGATACGTAAAATAGTGAGGGTTATCTATCTCTCTTTTTTTATTCTTTCACTCACAGGAATACTTATATCAAATTTTGCACGTGCCGAGTCATCGACTATTGAGGTAATGGAGGTTGACGGGACGATTGTCCCCGTAGTTGCCGATTATCTGGAGAGAGGTATCAGCCAGGCTGAAGCTAATAACTGTACCGCCTGTATAATCAAGCTTAATACACCGGGTGGCCTTTTGAATGCAACCGAGGAAATAGTACAGCGGATATTGAATGCTGAAGTCCCGGTTGTTGTCTATGTTTCCCCCAGAGGAGGTTGGGCTGCTTCCGCAGGCACCTTTATTACAATATCTGCACATATAGCTGTAATGACTCCCGGAACTACTATCGGCGCTGCTCATCCGGTAAGCGGGAGCGGCCAGGATATACCCGAAGATGTAAAAAAGAAGGTCATTGAATACTCGGCTGCATGGATTAAAAGCATTGCTGAAACCCGGGGACGTGATCCGGAGCAAGCCGAGCTTGCTGTAAGGGAAAGTAAATCATTTACAGTTGACCAGGCACTTGAATATAACCTTATAGATTTCAAAGCAGACAATATGGCGAGTCTGATTCAACAATTGAACGGACGGGAAGTTACTCTGGCAAATGGTAGGACCGTGGTTATTAATACAGCGGGCGATGTACTTGTCGAAAATCCGATGAATTTCATCGAACGTTTTTTACGTGCAATCAGCGACCCGAACATTGCCTACCTTTTAATGAGCCTTGCTACGATTGGTTTAATTACCGAGATCGCCAACCCCGGTCTGATATTTCCGGGAGTTGCCGGAGGGCTATGTTTGCTTATAGCGCTGTATTCTCTGGGGACGCTCAATGCATATTGGGCCGGTGTAATTCTTATGTTACTTGCATTTGGACTGTTCGTCGCGGAGATTTTTACACCGACTTTTGGTATACTTACAGCTGGAGGAATAACTTCAATGGTAATCGGTTCCTTGCTCTTATTCAGTAATAATCCTGCTTCAATGGATATCAGCAGAGGTCTGATAGCAGTGGTGGTTATTGTTATTGCGGCATTTGTTATTTTTATCGTAGGTGCTGTTGTAAGGGGACAGAAAAGGAAGGTTACAACCGGAGAAGAAGGGCTTATCGGAAAAATTGCCATTGCAGTAACCGACCTGGAACCCAAAGGGACGGTTCTCGTTGAAGGAGAACACTGGTCTGCCGTAGTTGACGGGGATGATAAGATTAAAAAAGGCGAAGAGGCGATAGTTAAAAAAGTAGACGGTCTGAAACTGTTTGTTACCGGTAAGAAATAATAACGGAGGTATACATGGAAGGGAACATTATTGTTATTGTCGTTGTAGTGATAGTGGCATTCATATTGCTTACGGC
>CAZAIO010000096.1:0-10934 GCA_964485235.1 uncultured Dehalococcoidales bacterium | reverse complement strand
CTTTCAAGATATATTTCTTAATGAGACAGCGGAACTTGCTGATGTAGTCCTGCCGGCATGCTGCTTTGCCGAGAAAGATGGTACTTTCACTAATACAGAACGCCGGGTACAAATGGTAAGAAAAGCAGTTGAGCCTCCCGGTGTTTGCCAGCCTAACTGGTGGATAACCAGCCAGATCGCAAAGAGAATGGGCGCTTCCGGTTTTGAATACAATACTGCTTCTCAGATAATGGACGAGATTGCCGGTCTAACACCGAGTTATGCCGGAATTAATTTCCGCCGTCTGGATGAAGGGAGCCTCCAATGGCCGTGTTCAAGTGAAGATCATCCGGGGACTTGTATTCTTCACTCTGATTTATTCTCACGCGGAAAGGGCTATTTTGTACCGCTCCAATATCATCAACCCGTCGAAATGCCCGATGATGAATATCCACTCATGTTAATGACAGGGCGCAGGTTGTATCATTACCATGCTACAATGACTCGGAAAGTAAATGGATTGAATGTACTTATGAGCGAGGAACTGGCACAAATAAACCCGTTTGATGCAGTTGCGCTGGATATTAAAGACGGAGAGATGGTAAAGGTCATGTCCCGCCAGGGGGAAGTAACTGTTAAGGCAAAGGTTACTGAGGATGTCCCGGTGGGCATGGTCGCAATGGCCTTCCATTTTGCCGAATGCAGGACCAATGAACTTATCAGCGCTGCACCGGAAACACTCGATCCCGTGACAAGAACGCCTGCCTATAAGACGTGTCCTGTAAAAATAACTAAAAACGGAAAATAGCGGTTCAGATATTAGCTTAAAATAAATTGAAGGCCTTTAATAATGAAAAATATTAAAGGCCTCTTTTTTTTAAATTAGCGGTAATTAGCTAATCCTTTTAGGAAGAACCATTACCTCGATGGGGATCCCATCCGGATCTCTCGTATATAGAAATGCCAGTCCGGTATTTTTAGGGTCATTATCTGCTATTGATTGTGGAGTAAGTATCAGGTCCAGATCTTCTTTGATAATCATATTTTTTATATCGTTGATATCATCTCCAAGAAGACAAAGTTGAAGAAATCCGAAATCGCCCCAATTTGTACAAAACGGGATAGACCTGCTTCTCGGCTTGATAAACTCCGAAAGCTCGACCATCCCGCTACCGGTGCTATTAGCTAACAAACAGGACCGCACTTTTGTATGATTGAATCCGGTAACATCATCAATATTGTCCGAAAAAGTTTCATGTATATCGATAACCGTTTTCTCAAAACCAAGATATTTTTTATAGAATTCCATTGATCGTTCAAGGTCGGTTACACCGATGCCAATCCATCGAATACCTCCGAATTTATCTTTTACAGAAAGTTCTTTTCCATCAAAGAATTCAATAAAGTTACCTTCAGGGTCTCTGGCATATAAGAACGAGTGATCGCCCCATCCGGGTATTGTTACAGTATGAATTTCACTGCAAAAACTGAGTTTATCATTGAATTCTTTATGAAACTGCTTTAAATCGGAGACAGCAATCGATACTTTTGTAATGCCTATATCACCATATCGCATATTCTTGCGTATAGGTCGCGGTACGGGATAAACGTGTTTAAACATCGCTACGGCTATCCCCCCGCATTTTTGATTTATCTGCATCGCAGAATGTATTGTCGGACACATACGTAATAGTCCATGTATCTGCTCATGGTCTCCTTCCGGCATTTCACCAAATATATCTTTAAATTCTAATAGACCATGGTAAAACGTTTTCATAGTATCCATGTTTCTTATGCCGATTCCAATATGGTCTATACCAACTATTTTGCCCACAATATTCCTCCAATTTAAATATTAATTAAAGCTGCTATTTAATAAAGGCTATGCACTTTCATTGTAATTTTATTTTTTTACGCCGGCTCCAAAACTGGCATCGACTACTACCGATCCGCCATCCGCGACTAAAACTGCTCCTGTCATAAAGGAAGAATCATCACCTGCCAGAAAACAACATACGGAAGCGATCTCGCCCGGAGTAGCCACCCTTCTGAGCGGAGTATTGCTCGTAAAAGTCGCTAAAGCGGTATCAAAATCAACGTTCAATGATTTTCTCATCATATCTATTCCCATTTCCAATTGTTTGGTCCGCGTTGCTCCGGGACAGATAACATTGCATCGAATGTTATACGGGCCGAATTCCATCGCCGTCTGTTGAGTTAACATAATCAGAGCAGCTTTGCTCACACAATAGCCTGTCCGATCAGGTGCACTACGCAAACCGGCTACCGATGAAATATTGACTATCGATCCGCCACCCGTTTTTTGCATGAAAGGAATAGACTCTTTCATCAATAAAAAAGGACCGGTTAAATTAACGTCAATAATTTTTTGCCAGTCGTCGAGTGTAGTTGTGACGACATTGCCGGCAATACCAATACCGGCGTTATTTACCAGTATATCCAGCTTACCATTGAATTGTAATGCGGTTGACAGCATCCCTTTAACGTCACCGGGATTGGATACGTCTCCCTCAAAGGTCAGTACAGTTTCCCGTGGTAAAGTAGCTGCTACTTCATCCAGCATTTCCTGTTCAATACCCGTGATACACACTTTCGCCCCTTCATCGGTAAACCGCCGTGCAATTTCAGCGCCAATGCCCGTGCCGCCACCGGTTATCAATGCTATTTTTCCTTCCAGTTTCAAATCTATCCCTCCAATTGTTAATCAGATTGACGGTTATAATACGAAGTAACCTTGTATGGATAATAAATACTTTTATCTGCAGAAATAGTGGAAAATTGTATTCATTATTACGTTATTTTATAATAGGAGTATTCTTAAATGATAATACGATATATAGCTAAATACTATAATAATCATAGGTTTAAGTCAATAAAAGCACGCTGCAGAATGTAAATATCGGTTTTTCGTATAATTCCTGTTTTATAATTAATTTAACTGCCTGCTCACATCATATTAACAGTATATTGATAATGACGAATTTGGTATATAATTCTTTAATAATACGTAACAGGGAGATAAAAATTGGCAAATTTATTTGATGGTAAAGTCGCGTTAGTAACAGGAGCATCATCGGGTATAGGCAGGGTTGCAGCAAAATATTTTTCTAAAGCAGGCGCAAAGGTCATTGTTGCAGCGGATAAGAATATAAAGGGTGGGGAGGAAACTGCTGCTATGATTAAAGCTGATGGTGGTGAGGCTTTCTTTGTTAAATGTGATGTATCAAAACCTGTAGATGTTAAAAATATGATTGATACGTGCGTGCGGACCTATGGACGGCTGGATTACGCTTTCAATAATGCAGGAATCGGAGCCGATGGTAAACGTTTACCGGTATACGACCTTATAGATTTACCGGAAGAAGACTGGGACCGGGTAATAGATGTTAATCTAAAAGGTGCCTGGCTCTGTTTAAAATATGAAGTTTTGCAGATGATAAAACAAAACTATGGTTCTATAGTTTTCACTGGTTCGATGGGTGGCTTAAAAGGTGCTCCCGGACTTGGAGCGTATTCCCCCAGCAAACACGGTCTCGTTGGCCTTGTTAAAACAGCTGCCAGAGAAATCGGTAAATACGGGATTCGAGTAAATGTAATTTGCCCCAGCCTGACGGAAAACACAATGTTATTCGACAATTTGACCTCCTCTGTTTCCGAAATAAAAGACCAGACAACAAAGGAAATTCCATTAGGCCGGTTGGGTAAACCTGAAGATATGGCTGAGGCAGTGATCTGGTTGTGTTCCGATGCCAGCTCTTTCATTACCGGTCATGCTCTACCAATCGACGGCGGGTGGATCACATAGTAAATTTATTAAGATTTCACGTCAGGTAATAAATCTACTTTATCCTGAGCTTATCAAGTAAATATGGTAGAAGCGAATTGGCAGGTGGAGTTCCGTTATTATATTGCGATTATTAATAACGTCTATATGTTGATTCAAATAATATATATTATTTCTCTTCTACGTCGTCTCTCCACCATGGAATGGAGCACTCGGACCATCTAGGTTCTTCTTTTATCATTTTGATAAGTTTATTGATTATTCTACGGTTAGACGAAAGAGTGCCTAAAGAGTGTTCGAGAAATAACTGACCTGTAAGCGCCTCTTTTAATTCCTTACTGGTGGATTTTAATTTTCTGCCGATAGTTATTTCCTTCCCGATTTTTTCTTTATATTCTCCAAGCACTTTTATAGCAGTTTCGCTATCCAGATGTTTTATCATCATAATCGGAAGTACCAGTTCCGAGATAATTTCAGGCGGACGACAAATGTAATTTATCAGGCTTTGCTTGAAAAGCTCTTCGCCTTTTGGAGTAATAGAATATATGGTTTTCTCAGGTAAATTACGATTTCTCATCCTTCTTCGTGATATAAGTCCTTCTTTCTTGAATTTATATATAAGTCCGTAAATTGTTTGCAAAGGGATGCCGACTTTTATATTATTTTTCCGTTTGTAATTTATCAGTTTGTCTATCATATAAGGTGTGGTCGGTTTATCGGCAATAATGCCTAAAATAAACAGGCCTGCCTCTGAAATTTCTTTACTCATGCTTAATCCTTATCGTATATATCTCAAAAATAATAGAAAAGTTCATATATAGGCATAAGTAGTATATCATAATAAGAAATAACAATATCCACATTATTTAATTAAAATCAAATAAAGCTATTACAAAAATTATGTACTTTATTGACATTTTACGCTACGCAATATATTATTACCCAATAATATTACATACATAAAATATTATCCGAAAATAAAACTTCCTATTTTCTCCATGATAAAAGGACGGTAAGCATGAATAACAGGATATGTGAGATACTTTCAATTAAGTACCCCATTATTCAAGGACCCATGTCCTGGATCAGCGATGCAGTACTGGCAGCTGCCGTTTCAAACGCCGGCGGTCTGGGAATCCTGGGGCCGAATGCCGGTGCGAAAACGGTAACCACAGATGTACAGGAAACCGCTGAACGACTGCGTGACCAGATAAAGAAGACAATATCATTAACAGAAAAACCTTTTGGTGTAAATATAATGGCTCTTGAACAAGACAATGAATTCAGCGATGCATGTGTCAAAGTCGTTATTGAAGAGGCTGTTAAAGTTGTTTGTCTATGTGGAGACCGGCCCGAAAGATATGTTAAAGACCTGAAAAATGCAGGAGTAAAAACACTTCACCGGGCTTTACCGGTAAATACTGTTGACGCAGCTAAAAAAGCGGAACAGGCTGGAGTTGATATATTCGTTGCAGTCGGTTATGAAGGAGGAGGACATCTGGGTATTGACGCTATTCCAACATTTGTATTGATTCCACAAATAGTTGATGCAATTGATATTCCTGTCCTGGCAGGCGGCGGTATTGTTGACGGGAGGGGTATGGCAGCCGCAATGCTATTAGGAGCTGACGGTGTGTTCATGGGCACCAGGTTCATCGCGACAAAAGAATGTCCTGCACACGATTCGTATAAACAGGCAATTGTTAATGCTACGGATACAAGCACGGCGACATTTTCAGGAATAGTCGGGATATGTAGAGCTTTTAAAACGCCGCTGGTACAACAATATGTAGATATTGAAAAAGGAAGAATCCCGAATACGGAAGAGAATGCTAAATTACATCGACATGCGTCTCGCCCGTGGATTACAGGCGATTGGGAACTGGCGGCCTTTCCCGTATCAGTCGGTTCATGCCTTATTAAAGATATTCCAAGTGCAGAAGAAGTAGTACATGGTATGGTTAATGAGGCGAACAGTATATTTAAACAATGTAATGATAATAAAATATAACGGAATTCCTCTTCTTTAATTACAATCCCCGATTGCCCGTTAATTCCACATAAATGACATTATTTAATAAAGGAGGTTCTTTTAAATTTTAAAATAAATAGAATAGCGAAAAATATAACAAGGAGAAAACATGAAAAAAATACAATCAAGCACTTTAATTATTTGTCTGTCGTTATTGTTGATTGCAGCACTTTTTACAAGTTCCTGTTCGACAGAACAAGCATCAACAAAAACGCTGAAACTGGGACTGATTACCTCTATTACCGGACCTACATCAGGACCTTTAAAGAGTTTTTATGACGCAGTAGGACCAACGAATGAACTGTTCAATAACATGGGTGGAATTACTGTAAACGGTGAACAATACCAGATTGAGATTGTAGCCGCAGATGACCAATCTACCCCTCAGGGCGCAGTTACTGCTGCTATTAAACTACTTCAGGATGATATTAAATTTGTCAGCGCTCCCATTTTTCCGGTCACACTGACAAGTTGTACTCCTACCCTTGAGGAAGCTAAAATCATTTCAGCATGTCCATCACAGTTAGACCCTCAACCTTACATTCCGGAGAATCGCTATAGTTTTGATTGTTGGGCAACTGCATATTGCACATTCTCAATGTTCAATTATTTGCAGGAAAATTTCCCGGATGTAAAAAGGATTGCATTACTGACCCCCGATGATCCGGGTCCGAACTTTGTTCTTGGTATTACAGAGGAAGAACTTCCTAAAAGAGGAATGGAAATCGTAGCACGGGAAAAGTTCCCGACCACCACAGAAGATTTTATGCCTATTGTCACGAAGATAATGGTAGAGGAACCCGATGCATTTATGGTTGCAGGTATTGCACCGTGGGTCGTCGGTATAGTTGATTCTTCACGTGACCTGGGATTCAAAGGACCGGTCTTCGGCGCATGTCCGGTAGGTGATATTAATCAGATAAATGCCATGATAAAACCCGGCAATAATTACAATGTCCTTGAACCGGGACCTGATGTATTGAGTGACAATATTCCCAGTATTGTAAAAGACCTTAGAGAAATAGTCCTGAATGAAAACATGGAGTTCACATTTGATACTGCAATGCCTCTTGGGTCACTCTGGCCTATGTTACAGGCTATAGAAAAAGCTCAAAGTTTCGATACAGATAAAGTAGCAGAAACATTTGAGAATATGGAAGTCAGCACACCGTGGAGTGACGCAAAAGCCACATGGACCGGAGAAGAATACGGTTATCACCATTTGCTGGCACTTGACGAAGTACCTATTGTCCGAATTGCAGAGGGCGGCACAATAGAATTTGAATACGTCAATCGTTAACCAGGGCATTGGATTAAATTTCGACTCAATGCGGTTCAGTTCGAAAAATAATTATTGGCAGATAACAATCGTTTAATAAATAAAGCCGGCTTATAAAGCCGGCTTTATTTCATATATATCTATAATGAGCCGGACATCATTTTTCCTCTCCACGCATGGGATAAGAAAGTTAACGTTTGCAGTAAAAGACCTTCTCAGGACAGTGTCATAAAAAATGTATCTTACATACGACATACTCTTATATACAATTTCATCGCGGTTTATCTACTGATATTAGAAAAGTCACCAAAAAAGTCATTAAGGCACTGCAATCCAAAAAAGAAATATTCCATGGATCGAACTAAAAGCAAAATTGTTAGATGAATAGTGTTGTTATCGATAGATACCGATGCATGGCATGGTATCTATGGTCAGCCATATTGTGCGAAGATCCGGTTCTATTTTACTCAGTGCAGTAACAATGTGTTTAAGGGTTTTTACTTTTTTTACAATCTGACAGGTTTTAATTAAACCTGACATCTGGTCTTCATTAAAGCCAGTTCTCATTAAAGTAGTCTTTTATTTCTACTTTCTTTTACATCTTATTATTGTCTATATCATTAGTATAACTATTTTATATCGGTGTAATTGTTCATAAAATACACTAATATAATGAATTTCCCTAAAAACATACATCAATATTTCATATGAACTATTGACAATGAGAATATTGCATACCTATAATTGATTATTTGTAAAATAATTATTCATGATACGAATTTAAAAAAGGAGGTGCCCTGAATACTTAAATATTGAATTGTCGGTAATTATCTAAACTATAAGGAGGAAACATGAAAAAAATAAAATCAATATCTTTTATTATTTTAATTTCGTTATTGCTGATCACATTCGTATTTGCAAGCTCCTGTTCCACATCCTCGGGAGAAGCTAAAACGCTTAAAATGGGACTTATTACAGCTATCACAGGACCGATGTCAGGACCATTGAAGAGTTTCTATGATGCGATTGGCCCTACAGAGGAATTAATCAACAACATGGGTGGAATTACTGTAGGCGGACAGAAATATAATATTAAGATCATTGCAGCGGACGATCAATCGACCCCGCAAGGCGCGGTTACTGCTGCAATCAAATTACTTCAGGAAGATATTAAATTCGTTAGTACTCCTATAACCCCTAATACATTAACAGCCTGTGCTCCTACCTTGGAAGAAGCGAAAGTTATAGGGGCATGTCCGTCGCAAATGGACCCGGCGCCGTATACTCCTGATAAACGCTACAGCTTTAATGCGTGGGCAACCTGGGCTATGGCCGTCACTTCAATTGATTATTTGCAAAAAAATTACCCCAATGTAAAGAAACTTGCATACATCTTACCTGATGACCCGGGCCCCAATTTTGATTTAACTATTCTGGATAAGGAAATCCCGAAGAGAGGTCTACAGGTAGTATTTAATGAAAGGTTCCCGGGCAATACAGAGGATTTTATGCCGATTGTCACGAAGGCAATGTCAGAAAAACCGGATGCCGTCGTATTCGTTGGTATCATACCCTGGGTAGTAGGTATTACAAATGCTTCGAGAGATCTGGGCTTTACAGGACCTTTATTCGGCATAGCCCCCTGTGGAGACTGGTATCAGCTTAAAGCTATGGTACCGCCCGATAAAGGTTATGACATCTTCTATCCGGCACCGGATGTAAGAAGCGACAAAATGCCATCTGTCGTAAAAGACCTCCGAAAGATAGCTGAAAAGGACGGTGTTGATTTTAACTTCGATACCATTATGCCTATGGGTGCGCTCTGGGCTATGTTACAGGGAATTGAGAAGGCTCAAAGCTTTGATACCGACAAAGTAGTGGATACACTGGAGAAAATGGACGTATCCTCTCCTTGGAGTGACGCTAAAGCGAAATGGATGGGTGAGGAATATGGTTACCATCATCAACTGGTACTTGAAAAGGTCCCTATGACCAGACTGATGAAGGGCGGCACCCTTGAGTTTGAGTATTTAACGTTACAGTAATCGATATATGGATTAAAAGTTAAGTAATGAATAAGTCTTTACGTTCTACTTAACAATTTGACCATTCGTAGGCTACTTTAAACGTATATAAAGCCGGCCGGTTTAATAAATAAATCAGCCGGCTTTATTCTATCTTCTAAACCTGCTATTTGTGTAAAGTCCGGTAAATAAAATTACTAGATTAATAATCACAGCCTTTTTCATTTACCTGTGACTATTCCAAATATCGAATAATTCCTGTGCTTAAGTGTATGTTATATTAATTGTTGCATTCATATTTGTCATCGTTTATTATAAGTAATCCATCGCTGTTCTTATGGGCTTACTATATATTGTTTTTACCCGTATTAATACAGGAACGTTAACCGTATAAGAAAGCGTAATGCTGTCCATGATTGCGTTGGTAATGCTATTAAAGATAGGGGACATTGAATGACGGATGAAAAGCAATCTGATAGTAAAATGATTTCACAGGTTATGGAACTATTTGAAGCAGCGAGCGAGATCGAACATCCTGAAGAGATGACGCAACATATGCTTCCCTGCATAGCCGAATTAATGAATTCGGATATTACCATTCTATATATATACGATACAAGTCTTTCTGCTCCAATCTTTCTTCAGCACGGATTAGAGAGCGAAGCAGTTTCGAGTATTGAAAAGCTCTGTGTAGAGCAATTTGAAAATATCTCATGCACGACAAACTCTGCGCCGGTTACAATAGCCTGCCCTGATATTTCCGGAAAATCACCTGATATAACATTCTATCCATTGCGTGACGGTGACAGCTATATTGGTTTACTGGGTCTGGCTCAAAAAGAAAATACGATCATAGTTTTGCCGGACTTACAGGACAGAATGCTTCTATTGATTGCTAATACCGTAAGACGTCTTGCGGACCGCCAAAAATTGGACAGGCAACTGATGCATTTGAATACATATCTCACCGTCAGTTCGATGTTATCTCAATCAATGGGCCTCCATGATCTTATGGATACTGTCCTTAGCTGTTCTATGGACGCAGTCTCAGCTGAAGCAGCATCCGTACTTCTCCTCGATGATGAAAAACAGAATTTCAGTTTTTACCAGGTAGAAGGTCCCGCAAAGCCCGCGTTGATGACAGCAACGCTGCCCGTCGATAAGGGGCTGGCAAGCTCCGTTCTTCAGACACAACAATCAGAGGTGGTCAACGACGTTCAAAACGATCCGCGGTTTTACAAGCAGATCGATCTGAAATCCGGATTTCAGACAAGAAATATGATAGCAATCCCGCTAATAGCAGGTGAGGAACCGGTTGGTGTTCTGGAAGTGTTGTACAAAATCGACGGGGGCCTGTTTAGTGAAGTAGAGCATATGCTGTTTGTTTCTATAGCTGAGGAAATAGCGTTTGCCATACGAAATGCCAAGACATTCGAATACGTTGCAAGCACATACTGCAAGCAGCGTCAGGGACAGGGTTCCTGCAAAGGATGTAAAAGGCCGCTCGGATCATGGACACCCTGCATCAAGCAGCAAGAGACCGGTATCTAACAGGGAATAAATATACCGGACAATCCTTTCACTTTGAACAATCGAACGAAACGAAGCATCAACTTCTTGTTCCGGCTACATCTTATGACAGCCGTATAGTGTCACATGCAAATGGGATTAAAGTTATTCCATTGCCCTCTTTTCTTCTTCGATACGAACCCCGAAGCAGATACCGCCGCTGGCACTTTTCAGACTGTCTACCGTTGTATCAAATCTATTTTTGCAGGACTCTGAACAGAAATAATAGGTCTTGTTTTTATAGGT
>CAZAIO010000095.1:0-11006 GCA_964485235.1 uncultured Dehalococcoidales bacterium | reverse complement strand
CATACATTCACAGGGATATCCTGTGATCGGGTATTTATTCCCACGATCATACCTTCGTAGACCTCAGTACCCGGTTCGATAAATGTCATACCGCGCGCCTGTGCGTTATGAATCCCGTATGTAATCGCCGTTCCCTGCTCCGACGCTACAAGAGCGCCGCTGCGAATAGATACAATATCACCACGATAATCCTCATAGCCGAGAAAAAGGGTATTTATAATACCTTCACCACGAGTAGCCGTAATGAAATTACTGCGAAAACCTATCAGGCCTTTCGTAGGGATCTTAAATTCCATGCGTACATGGCCTTTACCGTCATTATGCATATCGGTAAGCTGCGCCTGCCTTTTGCTCAGCATCTCGGTGACAGTGCCGATGTATTCCTCAACTGTATCTATGATGAGTGATTCCACAGGCTCCATTAATTTTCCATCGATGACCTTTTTAATTGCTTCCGGTTTGGATACCTCGAACTCGTAGCCCTCGCGTCTCAATGTCTCGATTAATATTGCCAGATGCAGTTCTCCTCTGCCCTTCACAATGAATTTATCCGGACTATCCGTATCCTGTATCCTGAGGCTGAGATTGGTATCTAACTCTCTATAAAGACGTCCCCGTAACTGACGCGTGGTACAGAACTCCCCCTCACGACCGGCAAACGGCGATGTATTCACACCGAACGTCATCTCTACAGTTGGTTCGCCTATTTGTATACGGGGCAGCGCATCCGGCTGGGCCGGGCTGGCAAGCGTATCGCCGATTTTTACATCGGCAATACCGGTCACGGCGACGATGTCACCCGCCTCCGCCTGATCAACCTTTAACCGCTTGAGGCCAAGATAGGTAAATACCTCTCCAATTTCAAATGACATCGTATTGCTGTCTGCCGATACACTCGCCACCGTATCGTGCGGTGCAATGCCGCCTCTCCATATCCTGCCGATAGCAATCTGTCCCTTATGGTTGTCGTAGTCCAGATTGGAGACCAGCATTTGAAACGTCCCGTCCTCGATCTGCGGCGGCGGCACCGTCTCGATGATACAATCGAAAATCGGCGAGATATCCCTCCCCTCTATACCCGGCTCCGTAGCCGCAGTACCATTCCTGGCACTGGCATAGAGCACCGGAAAATCAAGCTGATCGGCATTGACCGCAAGTTCCAGGAAAAGGTCCTGGATAAGCCTGAGTACTTCGGCAAGCCGGGAGTCTTTTCTGTCTGTTTTGTTTACCACTACGATTATTTTCAGTCCGCGTTGCAATGCACAACGCAATACGAACTTGGTCTGGGGCATAGGACCTTCTATGGAGTCCACCAGAAGCAGGCAACCGTCAGCCATACTGATGACACGCTCCACCTCCCCGCTGAAATCAGCATGCCCGGGTGTATCGATGATATTTATTTTCACGTCCCGGTATATCACAGCGGTATTTTTAGCCATGATAGTGATCCCTCTTTCCCGCTCCAGGTCGATTTTATCCATGATCAGATCGCCGACCACCTGATTATCTCTGAATATCTTGCTCTGTTTGAGCATGGCATCCACCAGCGTGGTCTTACCATGATCGACATGGGCAATGATTGCAATATTCCTTATATCCCTACGGTATTTCATACAACTCTATCCTTATTTCAATCGAATTCTTTATTCCGCTCATTACTACCGCAGCATTCCCCAGGCGATGTCGATATTCGGGAAAACAAAGCGCCACAGACAATAGTCTTTGGTGGACTGAAATGGAGTGCAGGCATTTATACGACAAGAAGAGCGGGGCATTGCCTGACCGGTTTCAATACCGGGTACTGCTGTGTGAACATCAACCGGAGTATATCACGGCTCCGTCTACTCAGACACAGCACGACTCATAGTACAGGCTTCCTACACGGAAGCGGTACAGGCAAAAACGGCTTAAAATAAAATACAACGGGTTCTCCTATCCTGAAACAAGACCCTTTAAATTCAATCTAATATTGTTACATTAATCTAATTATATTATACACGAGGAAATAATTGTACAGTAACCATAGCTATATTGAAAAGCCCGTATTCAAGATACTACCCGATTTAGCTTTCAATTTTCTCTGGAGGAATAGTTAGATCCATGCGAAAGTTCTTTGTCCGCCGAGGCAATATCATATACTTTTTGCGGGTATATTTGAATTTCGCGTATACAATTTATACAATTCAAGGGCCTAAGTATTAATTGTAACAAGCATATAAAGGAGGGCAAACGAATGACATCCCAGAAAAAAGTAGCCTTTGTCACAGGAGCATCCAGGCCTAACGGCAACGGACGCGCCATCGCGCTGAAACTGGCCGGAATGGGGATAGATGTTGCAGTCACCGGTAAAGGCCATTTCGACGGCGCGGTCGCCCTGGCTGAAGAGATCAAAGCGCTCGGACAAAGGTCTTTCGCAGTCCAGATGGACGTCTCGGACTATAACGATGTGAAAGCCGGGCTTGGTAAAGTGAGAGAAGCACTGGGTCCGGTCACGATACTTGTCAATAATGCAGCCATGCTGGGACACAACATCTCTATTAAAAAGACAACGGTGGAAGAATGGGACTATGAAGTGAAGGTCTGCCTCAATTCCGCTTTTTACTGTATTAAAGAGGTGTGGGATGATATGTGCAGTAGTAACTGGGGACGCATAATCAATATCTCATCGGTTGCCGGTGTTATAGGCGGCGCAGGACAAACGAGCTACGGAGCAGCTAAGGCCGGGCTCATTGCACTGGCAAAATCAACCGCACTCGAAGGAGCAAGGTTTAACATTACCGCAAATTCGATACTGATCGGTATTATGAAAACGGACGCCTTCGCCGATCTACCCGAGCCGGTACAGAAAAAAGTCGAAGGCAGGACTATCTGGGGAAAACCTGCCGAAACAAAAGATGTCGCCGGCGCCGTGGCATATCTGGTATCAGACGAGGCAAAATACATGACGGGCGCTGAAATGAACCTGCTCGGCGGCCTTGATCTGTTCGTTCTTTGATAAAAATACCGGCGATCTCTGCGGGATGGCGTTCAGTCTCCCATTGTATGTTGTTTGCGTAAGGGAACTTCTTTGATAAACAGGTTGAAAACAAACGCAACGATCATGATACAGAACCCGATAAAGAAAACCGTTGAAAGGGATGATGAAAGCGCTTCCCGCAGGCCTGAAAGCACCTGTTCCATTATCATCGTGCTTTCAGCACCGAACGTGCTGAAAAGGCTCTTCAATTGAACCTGGGCGTCTACGCTGACCAGTGCCTGGGGATTATGCGCCAGCGAGTTCAACTGGTCTAACGGCACCATTGCTTTTACGCTGTCGGGGAGGCGTTCAATAAATATATTCGCGAAGCGATTATTCAAGACGGACTCGAAAATGGCCAATCCTACAGCACCCCCGATAGAACGGACAAATGCGATCGATGACGTGCCTACTCCGAGCATTTTATAAGGGACTGCATTTTGTACCGCAATCATATAGAGCGGCATGGTAATGCCCAGTCCGAAGCCTGTTATCACTATATTCACAATGGCAGTTGAGTACTTTGTATCCGCGGTCATTTTTGAAAGCAGAAACATCCCGGCAGCCATTAACACCAGTCCTCCTATGCCCTGAATGCGATAATGCCCTCCGGCCCGTGATAACACCTGTCCCGATATAAATCCGCCGAATACGACACCCATCATCATCGGAGTGAGAAAGTTACCGCTGGTTGTCGCAGATACACCCAGCACTCCCTGAAAGTAGAGCGGTGCAAAGATAATCGTGCCGAACATGCCTATTCCGGTGAAGAAAACAACAATATTTGAAAACGCTACAATGGAATTCTTGAATAACGACAGGGGGAGCACCGGCTCCTCGCTTCTATTCTCTACGAAGATAAAGAGTATTCCCATGACCGCTGAAAAGATGAACATACCGATAATAGTGACGGAAAGCCACGGATATTCAACGCCGCCCCATGACAGCGCAAGCATGGCCGGTACTACCGTAAGCACAAGCAGTATTACCCCCGGATAATCTACACGGGCTTTTCCGGCATCCGGACGGAAATTGGGAAAGAAACCTATAAACAGCCCTATAACAATCAATGCAAGCGGGACATTAATAAAAAATACCCAGTGCCAGGAAAGCGTGTCAGTCACATAACCGCCCAGTGTCGGTCCTATAACAGACGATATTCCGAAGACTGCGCTAATCAGTCCCTGATATTTTCCCCTTTCCGCAGGAGGAAAAAGGTCACCGACAACGGTAAATGCATTAGCCATCATTATTCCGGCGCCAATACCCTGAAAACCCCGGAAAAGGATAATCTGCAACATACTCTGGCTCAAACCACATAAAAGCGATCCGAGGGTGAATACGCTGATTCCGATAATATAGAGCAGTTTACGACCGTACATATCCGTAATTTTGCCGGTTATCGGCAGCATAACAGTCGAAGTAATCAGATATGCAGTGGTCACCCATGTATAATGGGTAAAACCACCCAGGTCAACGATAATACGGGGCATGGCAACACCGACAATGGTCTGATCGAGAGAACTTAAAAACATAGCGAGGAGTACGCCGACCAGCGTAATAACAACCTGCTTTTTCGGCAGCGAACGCAGGCCGACCGGCTTTGCCTGGATCATTTCATCCATCTCCATGAATTTATTTACTTCCTTTATTATTATGAAATATAAAACACAGCATGAAAAATAGTCTTTCGGAACTGTAGACCAGGGCATACCGTCATGACGATATTGCCGGTTTTAGCGTGCAGCTTTCCCGGACTTCTTCTTTTTTACAGGGATATCCTGCTTTCGCCATCGCAGCCAGAGGGTCACACCGGCAACGGCAACTGCCACTATCGCAATATAGACCGCCGCCCACTGAAATGACATCCAGCCTATTTGCACCAGCAGAATACCATATTGAAGAACTATATGAACAAAAGCGGCAAGAAGAAAGAAATGTACAGCCTTGCCTTTTGAAAGTCCGTAGGCTGCAAGTGCGCTTGCCCCTGTATGAAATGCGATCATAAAAAATCCTTCCCAGAAACCTCCGAGGGCTAAAACACCGTTTGCGGTTACCAGTTCCCATGTCCAGCCCTCTGCCATAATGCTGTTAAGGGACCACTGGGTTTCCAGAATGCCGTAACCCGCTCCGGCTACAGCGCCAACAACAAGTATCATAGCCGGACTGAGGCTTTTTCCCGTCTGCCGCCAGTATACAACCGCCGGTACCAGTTTGGCGCCTTCCTGTATCAGCCCGATATATATTATGTTTGGAAGACCGGCGAGAAGCGCCCACTTTAAAATAGTCTCTTCACCCCATACTTTGGCCAGTCCTTTTATGGTCCAGGTCTGTAGAGGTACCTGAATGAGCACAATAGCAATAAGCGTTAACAAAGCACTGCCGACAAGCACGGCCCACAGCCAGTATTGTTTAAAAACAGGAGGCCTGTAGCAGGCAAGCCAGAGTGCACCGAAGAAAACCGCCAGAACAATCCCGATGACACTGAGATTACTGAAATAAGAAACAAATGTTCCTATCATATATTCAAACATAAGAGTTCCCTTTTTTCCACTACCTGTATATTTATTCTTTACCGGAATGCTTTATCTATAATGTAATGTACGCTCAACGGTATTTTTACCGGCAATCGTATTTTCCCCGCAATTCTACCACGCACCTGCGCGAATGCCAACAAAACATACAGTGGCCGGGAAATAAAGACCGGCGAAAAAAATGAAATTACAAGAAATAGGAAATATCACTTAAATAGTGCAAAATTCCGGGAGCGATTTTACTTAAAGCAAATAATATACCCACATAAAAAGATTTTATCGGGACTATATAAGCATAGCGGAAAGGACCGGACAAATAATTATCATACTATAATAGAGAAGGTCTATTCACATATCGACAAACGACAATATCCCGAATCTCGAGTGAAATCGCTGCCGTTGAAGATTAACTTCTTTGTGTATCGACAATTGTCGAGAACCTGCACTATATATCCGAGCTCGACCAAAATCCTGTAATAATTATAGAAGAAGGCAAGGGGTACATCATAGTAAATGTGCGGATTTTGCTTTCATATGATGAAGAAAAAAACAACCGATTACCGTTATAAGTCTCGAAAGGAACAGAAAATAACTTAAGATCGCAGCATAGCGAATAGTTTTCGTTGCTTAAACGGATGTATATTTACCTGATTTATTACGCATCCGTTCCTTGTTCGCTTAACGCTTTTTTAGGGTCAAACTCCAGTTGAATTTTTTTCTTCTCATACCCCAACAATTGTTCGATTGCCATAATAATTCTGTCCTGGTTCTCCGGCGACAAACGTGCTGCCGCTTCCATTATATATGTCAACCTGTCTTTTATCATGCAGGATACACCAATCTCTTCTAAAAAGTTATATACGTACTTTGACTGAAGAATATTGTAGTTTTAGCCTGCCGCTTTTGCAATCACCTATAAGTACCGGTACATATAGGATAATGGTCATATATGAAGGGCGTATTTAAAAGTCATAATATCTATAACGTCCCGATACCGGTTCAACCTCTGTGGAGCCTTCACATTTCACATAGACGCAGGAGCGTCTTTTTTTGCCCATATTCTATAAAGCTTTTCTCCGCTTTTTTCATAACATGAAAAACCGGTAGGATCGATTTCCTCTACTCCGATATTATCTTCTCCGTAAACTTCCTTACACTGCGCCAGCCATGCTTTAAAATGATCACCACCGCCAAAATAAAGCTTAAACCAGGTTATACCTTTTTCGTCCGTTTTTTCCCTGACAAGCTCTTCCGATCGCATTCGTTCTTCGATTGTCGTTTCATCTTCCATTGGTCTCTCCTGAGATAGAAATATCGTTGTACGGTATTATTACTATACTATCTCACTAAAATTTTGGAAAGGCCGGACAAACGACGGTAAACCGTTAATCTATGCTCTCAGTATAATTTAACCGGAAAATCATTAATAGATAAATATACGTTTAGCTTGACTCACCTCGAAGTACAATATACAATCTGACTTGCCATCCGGTTGATTTGGAACTATGCACACCGACGAAAAGAAGGTAATAAGACTTCCAATTACAACAAGATTGCTCATAGTCTTGCTCGGCCTCACACTAGTCTCCATGCTCGCGTTATTTATCGTATCTATTCAAATAGTTACATCGGTAGGAGAGATTGCACAGGAAAGCAGCCTAAAGCTCGGAAGTGTCGCCGTTGAGGATAGTACCACAGCACTGACAAACCTCGGAGAAAATGCTATAGAGCAAAAAGCGATCGATGTGGCATATCAGGTGCAAATCTATCTTGAGTCACATCCGGCAATGGACTCCGTTGAACAAGCAATCCTTTCGCGAATAGCCGTCCAACCTGTCGGTAAGACGGGTTATACCATCATGATAGACCGGGATAAAGCGGAAATGGTGTACCATATAAATCCGGAGATGATAGGTTTTGATCTCAGTCAATGGGCGGATAAACTTCCGGCGTTCTGGGAAATATTCGAGGCTGCGCTGAGCGGTAATCCATCGAAGGGATACTATGATTGGGTAGACCAGGACGGGCGCACGCGGTCGAAATACATGTATATAGCCCCTATCCATAGTACAAAGTATATGCTTGCGGCAACGACATATATCGACGAGTTCTCCTATCCGGCAACTGAAACAAGTGAAAAAATAAATGCGGTTACGATGGAGACCACCGGTACAATCGCCACCAAGGAAAATATACTGCGTACAGTTTTCATTGCAGTCACGATCGGCCTGATGTGCTTTGCCGGTTTTCTCGCATGGTATCTGGCAAGGCGATTCAGCCGTCCAATACTGGCTCTCGTAGAAGGCGCACAGCAATTGAGCGAGGGTAAATTGAATTACAGGGTCGAAATAAATACGGGAGACGAGATAGAGAAATTGGCAAAGCAATTCAATGCGATGGCTGCTGCCCTTCAGGACTCGTATAATGTTCTGGAACAACGTGTAGAAGAAAGAACCATCGCGGAGAAACGACGGAGTGAGCAACTCAGGGCCATTAATGAAGTCGGACAACATATTACTTCTCTTATGAATCTCCATGACCTGCTCCCGTTCGTTGTACAATCGTTTCAAAAAACATTCGGATACTATAGAGTCAGCATTTCGCTCATAGATCCGGAGTCAGGTGAACTAATACTCAGCGCCTTTGCCGGACCGGCAGAGACCTCAGGACCTGTAGAGTCAAAAGATATAGGTGAAGGTATAGCGAAAATCGTCATGGAGACTGCACAACCTCTTGTGCTCAATAAAACAACAAGGTTTCCCGGACTGCCGACATCTGAGGATATAGCCGATAAAAAATCTGAAATGGCAGTCCCGATCTGTCTATCGAATAATATGATGGGTGTTCTCGATATAAAAAGTATAAAAGAAGATACATTTAATGACCTCGATATATTTACCGCCAGCACTCTGGCAGATTTTGTAGCTATCGCAATTGAAAATTCACGTTTATATCAAAACGTGCGAGATATTGCCACACTCGAAGAGCGCAACCGTCTGGCCAGAGAGATCCATGATACGCTTGCCCAGGGATTCGTCGGAGTGGTCCGTCAATTAGAGGTCGCCGAACGTATGATTAACGTGGATGCGGCGGCATTGATCAAACATTTAAACCAGGCGAAAATGCTGGCCCGTTCCAGTTTAAATGAAGCGAGACGTTCGGTATTATCGCTCAAGCCATCTGTGGTAGATCATATCTCTCTTCCCGATGCCATCCAGAAAGAAGCAACGAGGTTCAGCGAAATAAATACCATTCCGGTTCAGTTAAATATAAATGGACAGCCGGCAGAACTGACTTCAAATGTTGAGGAATCAATCCTGCGCATCTTTAAAGAAGCTGTTGCAAACATCGGAAAACATGCCGATGCCACGAGCGTAGACGTTTCCTTAAGCTATGACAGCGGAAGTATCAAATTAAAAGTCCAGGATAATGGAGCCGGGTTTAACATCCGTACGAAAAAAAGGGGGACTTTTGGTATCATTGATATGAAAGAGCGTGTCAGTAATTTAAACGGCAAAATGAAAATTGAGAGTTCCCCCGGTCACGGCACAACCGTAACAGTGAGTATCCCGACTTGAAAGGGAGTGAGCTATGGATAAAATTAGAGTATTGATTGCTGATGACCATCCGATAGTGCGGGAAGGCCTTTCCGCAACGCTTTCTGCGGAGCCGGATATGACCGTTGTCGGTGAAGCTACAAACGGCATAGAGGCAGTAGAAATGTCGCTTGCAACAAAGCCTGATGTTATATTGATTGACCTTCGTATGCCGGTACTTGATGGTGCTACGGCAATGCAGCGGATCCGTGCTCAAAACAGGGCAGTAAAATTCATCGTACTCACGACCTATGATACTGAAGAGTATGTGTTTAAAGCGATCCAGGCAGGTGCTCAATCATATTTACTTAAAGATGTACCAAGTGATGAAATTGTTGAAGCTATAAGAAATATAGTGAGCGGCAAATCGGTGATTGAGCCGGCAATCGCTAACAGAGTACTGGAACGTTTCTCTCAGATGATGAGTCAGGTTTCACAGTTAAGAGTACTCTCGGATAGAGAAATAGAAGTATTGAAGTTAATGGCAAAGGGAGAATATAACAGGGAAATAGCGGCAACCCTTAGTATAAGCGAAAGCACAGTAAAAACTCATATACAGAGCATTTTCCAGAAACTCGATGTAAAAAGCCGCACGGAAGCAATTGCCAAGGCAAGAACACAGGCCATGATCGATCTGTAAACGGCGGGTAGTTCCGGTAACATTTTGTTCCTTTTATATTTACAACAGCTTCCGATAACGAGACTGTTCTTTTAATTCTTCACACCCCTTTTACAGCAGGTACTAGTTCAAAAGTATTGCTAAATATTCATTCTAAAGAATGATATTTTAACCAACCTCTCCTTTATCAAAATCATTCGTTATTCTGATTACATCCAACTTTATTGATGCCATAATAGAAATGTGGTTAAGTTAGATGATATGCAAGTTATATTTGTTTATGACTGCTCGCATCGTGGTGAGAAGCCGAACAGAGAAAGTTACGGCAATCCGGAGATTTGAACAGGTATAAAGATATTTTATTTGCACATCTAGAGAATAAAACCAACAAGGAGAGAAAAAATGAACAGTATCCAGCAAATAAACGGTGCAGATGGTAAGCACCAGAGCGTATATCTCAACCCGTTGACGCCGCTCAGTTTCCTCAAAAGATCTGAGGCCGTTTTTCCCAATAAAGAAGCTGTCGTTTACCGGGACAAATCTTATACCTGGAAACAATTCGCTGAAAGAGTGTATCGATTAGCAAACGGATTGATCGAACGCGGGATTAAAAAAGGCGATCGTGTTGCTATTCTATCTCGAAATAACAATGCCAACCTTGAAGCATTCTACGGAATTGCCATGGCCGGTGCCGTGTGTATTCCTTTGAATTATCGCTTTCAAGGTAACGAAATCAAATATATACTCAATCACTCGGGAACAAAGGCACTGGTGCTTGAACATGCATACGCCGATATTGTTAAAGGCATTCAGCCGGAACTTGAAACGATTGAATTTATGATTGAAACCGATAGTTTCGACAAACTCGACGGCGAGCTAATCGGCTTTTCTTATGAAGAGTTTCTGGAGAAAGCATCAGATAAATCTCTGGAAATTCCGGTAGAGGATGAAAACGAGATGCTCAGTATTTGCTATACGAGCGGCACTACCGGCCTGCCGAAAGGGTGCGTTCACTCACATCGCGGGTCCTACATTAACGCGCTGGGAGAAGTCATCGAATCACGTATGACGCCGGAATCATCATACCTCTGGATCCTTCCCATGTTCCATTCCCAGGGATGGTGTTTTGTCTGGGCGGTAACAGCAGTCGGCGGCAAACATGTTTGTCTCGATGCTGTTCGTGCCGAACAGATATGTGAATTGATGGACAAAGAGAAAGTCACACATCTATGCACGGCGCC
>CAZAIO010000094.1:0-11101 GCA_964485235.1 uncultured Dehalococcoidales bacterium | reverse complement strand
CCAAATCGGCGGCGCCGTATGCTCACCAATGACATACAAAGCCCAATATTCTCGGGCTAAAATCGAGTGCTGAACTCATTCTTGTCTCCCTTCTAAACAGATGATCATCCTTCTGCCCGTTAATGTACTTTCTCAAGGGCAGGAAGTGACGCATCGATCTGGCTTATTATCTCTTCATCGGTAAAATGCTTTAACCGTATAGCGCCGGTCGGACATTTTGCGTTACAAAGACCGTCACCCTTACAGATAACGGGATTCACTACAGCTTTCTTGCCCTGTTTTGTATCACGGAATTCTATGGCATTATACGTACATGCAGATATGCAAGCTCCACATGCAATACATTTGCTCTCGTTCACTTCACATACGGAACCCGATACGGTTACTATGTCATGGGAGAGCAGGGTCAAAACGCGCCCGGCTGCCCCATATGCCTGGTTGATCGCCTCCGGTATGTGCTTGGGATAATGCGCTATGCCACACAGGAAAACGCCGTCGGTACCGAAGTCCACAGGACGTAATTTTACATGCGCTTCCTTATAAAAACCGTTGGGACCAACAGATACTTTAAACATCTGTGCAATATCTTTGTTATCCGCCGGAGGAATGACGGCTGCCGATAATGTGAGGAAATCCGTATCGAGCGCCAGATTTTTACGTAGAATCGGGTCAGGTACCGTAATCCTTAGCACGCTCCGACCAGCCTGCGTGGCAGGTTCTACAACAGGTTTATTATCCGGTTCATATCTAATGAACTTTATTTCCTTTTCCGCGGCCTCGCGATAGCGGTCCTCCATAAGTCCGTATGTCCTTATATCTCTGAAGAGAATGTAGATATCTATACGCGGATTTTTCTCTTTCAGTTTTAAAGCATTCTTTATGGCGTGGCTGCAGCATACTCTTGCACAGTAGTCCCTGTCCGGCTGCCTGCATCCGACACACTGGATCATTACCATGGTCTCAGCTTTCATCAACTCTTCATCGTCGCTCGCTATCTTTTCTTCCAGCTCAAGCTGGGTAAACACTCTCTCATCCTCGCCGTAGAGGTATTCGGTTGGTTTATATTCGTCAGCACCTATTGCGATAACGGTCGCGCCATGTTTTATCTCGAGATTTCTGCCTTCGCTTTTCACCAGTGTGACAAAATTCCCCACGTAACCTGTCGCCTCCTCTATCGTCGCGGCAGGATATACATGTATCAGCGGATGTTTATATACTTTCCGGACAAGGTCGTTCACGAATGATTGAACATCGAGACCTTCCAGCGTGTAATGCATTCTTCTTGCCGTTCCTCCCAGGTCTACATCCTTTTCAACCACGTAAACCTCATGCCCCTGTTCTGCGATAGAGAGTGCACAGGTCATTCCGGCAATTCCCCCGCCTACGACTAAAGCATTCTTGTTCACCGGCAGGTCGATCTCCTGTAGAGGTTCCAGATGACAGGCTCTTGCCACAGACATCCGTAGTATGTCTTTAGCTTTCTGGGTCGCCTCTTCTTTTTCTTTCGAATGGACCCATGAATTATGCTCCCGAATGTTCGCCATTTCGTAATAATACTGGTTGATTCCCGCTTCACGAAGCGTATCTCTGAATAAAGGTTCAAGCGTTCTCGGAGAGCAGGCGGCGACAACTACACGGTTAAGCCCTTTCTCTTTGATCATGTCGGTTATCTCTTTTGCCGAGTTTGTTGCACATGAAAAGAGCTGTTCCTGTGCGTAAACAACGTTCGGCAGCGTCAACGAATAGTCCACAACTGACGGGACATCTACAACTCTCCCGATGTTCGCACCGCAGTGACACACAAATACACCGATTTTCGGTTCTTCCGCCGAAACATCCCTCTCATGCGGATATATTCGCTCTTTAGTCAGTTTTCCGCGCCTGTAGTCGAGGAACTCACCGCATTGTGCGCCGGCACCGCTTGCGGAAAACACCGTCTCGGGAATATCGACAGGCCCCTGAAATGCGCCGCTCAAGTAAATTCCCTTGCGTGAAGTCTGCATCGGATTTATAGTGCTGAACTTGCAGAAACCATGCGGGGTAACGTCAATACCGAACTTCGCCGCGATTCCCTGATAATCGGAAGGCGGATTCAGTCCGATTGACAGCACAACCATGTCGAACTCTTCTTCTTTTACCCCTTCATCCGGGGTTGAATATTTAATACTTACATTTTTGGTTACGGGGTCTTCTTTACTGATAGCCACGTAGCTTCTGATAAAGCGTACACCCGGCAGGTTCTCTGTTCTATGATAATACTGCTCAAAGTCTTTGCCGTAGGACCTGACATCATTATGAAAGATCGTGCACTCCGCATCGGCATCATGGTCTTTGGTAAGAATTACCTGTTTCTGTGTATAGGTACAGCAAACAGCCGAACAATAGCTGTTTTCGTTAGGTGTTACCTTTCTCGATCCGATACATTGAATCCATGCAATTTTATGAGGATGCTTCTTATCCGAAGCACGCAGAATTTCACCTTCATACGGACCTGTAGCGCAAAGAAGTCGCTCGTAATCCATACTTGTTACCACGTTTTGCATCTTTCCGTAACCATACTCGGATTTAACGGAAGGATCGAACGGCTCAAAACCGGGAGATAGAATAATCGCCCCGACTTTCATCTCCAGCTTCTCTTCTTTTTGATTTAAATTAATAGCGTCGTTTTTGCAGACACTTTCGCAAATACCGCACTTCTTCTCTTTAAGATAAAGACAGCTTTCGTCGATATACGCAACCAGTGGAATTGCCTGTGCGAAGAAGATGTGAACGGCTTTATTAAGAGAAATATCCTGGTTGAATTGGTCAGGATATTTTATAGGACAATACTCCACACATGTTGTACAACCTGTGCATTTGTCCTCATTTATATACCTTGGTTTTTTAACCAATGTTACACTAAAGTCTCCTGCTTCACCTTCAACACGTTCCACTTCGGTGAGTGTGAAGACCTCAATATTCGGATGCCGGCCGACCTCGACCAGTTTAGGTGAGAGTATTCACATGGAGCAGTCGTTGGTCGGAAAGGTCTTATCGAGTTGAGCCATATGCCCGCCTATGGCAGGTTCTTTCTCAACAAGGAAGACTTTAAAACCAGCGGTAGCGAGATCGAGAGATGCCTGAATACCGCTGATCCCTCCACCAACAACCATTACATCACCATAATTGCCGTTTCCGGCATTTTTAGCAGGTTGTTGAATGTTCTCTACAGGTAATAGTTCGTTTTCCACTTTTCCGTCCTTATCGGTTTCTTAGCTCTTTATATTACTTCCTGGATAATTTCCGTGATATCCTTAATCTGCAGAATTTCACTGTTTTCCAGTCCCAGTCTGCTGTCCTCAAAATTGACGATGCAATACGGGCAGGATGTCACCAGTTCTTCCGCACCCAGTGTAACAGCCTGCTCCAATCTGAGATCGGAAAACCTTTCGCCTTTCTTGGTATCCATCCATATTCCACCGCCGCCTCCTCCGCAACAAAGGCTGCTTTCCCGTGCGTCAGGCATTTCGACAAGCTCGATCCCTGCAATCTTTTTAAGAACATTACGGGGTTCATCATATATTCCGTTATGCCTGCCCAGGTAACACGGATCATGGTAGGTTATCTTCTTTTTATACTCACCGGTCAAATTGAGCCGTCCGTCATTAATGAGTTCGTTTAAGAACTGTGTAATGTGAACAACCTCAAAATTGACTTTAAATTCCGGGTATTCATTTTTAAATGTATGATAACAATGCGGTGAGGAAACCAGTATCTTTTTTACTCCGCTATCGATAAAATTCTTTATATTTTCCTTTGCCAGTTTTTTAAACAGGTCTTCGGCTCCTGTTTTGCGAATACTTTCCCCGCAGCAATTTTCCTTTGCACCCAGGATACCGAAGTCTACACCGGCCTTGGTGAGTATCTTGGCTGTAGCAACGGCAACTTTCTTTAACCGTGAGTCATAGCTGAGATAACACCCGGGGAAATACAAGATTTCCGTTCCTTCAGTAAAGGTTTTTACCGGCAAGTCTTTCGTCCAATCAGCCCTTTTTGTCGGTTCTTCGCGCAGGGGATTTCCCACAGAACCAAGACTCGCGCTCACAGTATGAATAGGGGCAGGAGTTATACCCGCTTCAGATGCTATCCGGCGAACAGATACGGTTACGTCAATGGTGCCTACTCCCCTGGGACATCGCTGCGGACAAGACCCGCAGGTAGTGCATTTCCAGATATCCTCGGACTCAATCTCGGACAGGCCGAAAGTAGCCTGTCTGACGATATTTCGCATACTAAAATTTCTTACCCTGTTCCACGGGCATACAGTATCGCACAGACCGCATTGATAGCAGTATTTGAAGGCTTCGCCGCCGTTCATTTTTATGAAATCTATTGCCTCTTTGAAGGGCTCTACGGTTTCTACTCTCATTATGAATCCTTTTCTTTTACCTTAACGGTTCAGTCTTTCTGCGACATACGGGTAACTGCACTCGTCACTTTATCCAACCCGAATTTATCGATCAAAGATCCCAGACTGACCTCCATCTCTTTCGGTTGTTCTTCTTCTTCTATTTCTTCTTCTTTTTCTTCATATGTCAGAGCATCGCTTAAACACCACTGAACACATAGCGGTTCTTCTTGAGGCGGATCATCTTCACACATATCGCATTTCAGAGGAAGACCGGAATCCGGCTCCTTGAAAATCGCCCGTGACGGACATGAAGCCCGGCAAAAGGTACATTCATCATATTCCTTGCCATCGATTACATATTTATCCCTGCCCGCACATTCCGCCTTCGCGTATTCTCCCGCATACACAGGAATATAAATGTCTTTCAATGCATCGTGAACAATCCTGATACGCGACCTCTCCGGATTATTACTGCTGTACTTTGGCGTAGCATGAAAGGCAGAACAGACAACCTCACATGCCCGGCAACCGTTACATTTATCGACATCTATTTTGATTACTTTAACTTTTCGCTTCACTTTGCTCATGCTTGTAGATACCTCTCTGTTCAAAGTCTTTGCTAACGAAATCCAAATCAAGATCGTGCAGGGTCTGTCTTGTAGGAACTCCATCCTCATTCCATCCCCTGAATTTATAATATTCATCGAGCAGCTGTGTTTCAAGCTCGGGAAACCTCTTCTTCCAGTGGTCTGCGGGCGGTTTCTCGTCGGCTCTCCTCATTCCTCTTCGTATATTATTGGCCCTTACCATGTTCCGGTTTCTATCTGCAATTTTCCACAGACCAGCCTCATCTATGTCCATCCCGGTTGCCGCTGAGATGAGGAGCGGATAATTGTGTATATGGTAGGGAGGTTTTAACGGGAACGATGAAAGCCCGGCGCATATACCGAGAGAATCATCTATATAATGCATTTTTTCCTGCCAGTCGACGATTTCGCATGACATTTGCACCGTCGGGTAATACGGGTTCGAGTTATCCCCCCTCAGTTCCCAGTCGAGCAAATATTTCTTGAATTTTTCGTCCGGTACCTGGAACCAGTCTTTCACGAATTCTTCACGTTCCTCCATCGTCGGAAACGGCGATTGCGGAAACTGCCCTTCAATCTGAGTAATGTTTATTTTTTCTCCGGTCGAATACATAAGGAAATAGACCGGATTAAGCATTCCGAGCTTAAGCGGAAGCTGTTCATGTTTTTTGATATTGTTGTGAGCGTATTCCTCCGCACCTTTACCTATTTCCTTTGCCGCCCAGTATGTACCATTGGCGAGGACATCGCCTATTCCTTCACGCCTCACAATCCTGTCCAGCAACCAGTAAAATTTTCCTTCGTTATCGGAAGGCATTCCTTCAAACTCTTTATCACTTAAAATACCTGCATCGAGCAACTCGAGACCAAATGCCATGACTTGCGGCCCTGTAAATCCATCAATTCCATATTCTGTTGCCCGTTGTGCGATCCTGAAACCGAAATCGAGGTCCGAATACGCCGCCATGGTATAGGTGAGCTTTGAGAAACATTTCATCATGTATGTGGAAATACCCGGTACGGATATGATCGCGCCGCATTTCATAGGACAGTTATAGCAGCTTATCAATCTTGTCCGTGAATTTTCCTGGGTTTCCTTCCACTTATGCTCTATCTCTTCATTCCAGAAATCTTTTCTTCTGGTACGCGAGTTACCCCACATGAAGTTGGTAGTATGCCATTCTTCATCGACAAGTTTCATTTCTTGCGGTGAACCGAGTCCGGCAAGAATGGGCATTACACCCGGGACCGGATTTTCATTCCTGAACTTTATATAATCAAGTACTTCATTACATAATTTCATAAATTCTGCAGGACGGGCAACATTAATGTCTTTTGTACCGCGAACAGCAATAGCTTTTATCCCTTTATCACCCATTACTGCGCCTATTCCGAGCCTGCTGGCGCTGGACCGTCCCTGTTCAATCGATGCGAAATAAACGCGATTTTCACCGGCCATTCCAATTGCTGCAACTTCGATCTTCGGATCGTTCAATTCCTGTTTTATGATTTCCGCGGTCTCGCCTGCTCCTTTTCCTTTCAAATGAGAGGCATCGCGAATCTCAACCTTATCGTTGTTTATCCACAGATAGACCAGATTCGGAGACTTCCCTCTGAAAATGAGCTTATCGTAACCGGCGTATTTTAACTGCGGCGCCCAGAACCCGCCCATCATGGAATAGCCCATCAATAGAGTCTGCGGAGAAATGGTACTCACGATAGTACGGTTAGCGCCTACAGCAGGCGTACCGCACAGGAGACCTGTGCTGAATATTAACAGATTATCGGGCGAAAACGGCTCGATTTCAGGCGGGACTCTATCCCATATCATTCGGGCATTCGTACCCAGTCCCCCTAGATGAAGCTCTGTTAGCTTCGGATCGGTCGCTACTCTCTCGACATTTCCTCTGGAAAGGTCGACCTCAAGATTAAATCCTGTCTCTGCATATCTCATTGGTTTTTCCCTCTGGTATCCATACCTTCATGTGTGCTCATGCTTGGCAGGGTGACCTTATTTATTTTTATTATCCGATTCTCATCCATTTCCCTCTGAATAAAATCAAATAACTGTCATAGGCCATTTTCAACAGGCCCTAGTTTATACCTCTATAAGACCTCGATACGGAATCGAAATATTCGCTTGCCTTTTCCGACAGCGAATCATGATATTTATTAAACAGGTCCGCTGCCTCCGGACGCAGCCAGTTTTCCGGTAAAAGCTCTTTAGGTAAGTCCGGGTCCAGGTACGGCAATTTCCTGTATTCATGTATCAAATTAAATCTCTCAACGAAACATTCACTCGGCTGAAAACCTTCTCCATATCTAAGGCGTACAATATAATTCTCAAGCTTCGGTCGATATTTTTCTATGAAATTCGCATATCGTTGATGTATTTTATCCAGGTCCCAGCAACGTGACACAATCTCTTTGGGTTCCACAGTACCCAGATGTTCGGCCTGAAATATTTGTATACACTCTTTTATTTGAAGCCTTTCAGCTAACTCCTCTACTTCTTTTGTTAAGTCGTAAGGCGATATCCATGTCGCCTCACCCAGCGGACCGTATCCCATCCAGCTCAATTCAAGTCGAAGACGGTCTCTTGCCTCTCTCCTTTTTTCCGGAACAGAGTAAACGACTATATTCCATTTACCGTCCCACTGGTTATTCTTCCGCATAAAAATACGCTGTGTTCCGCGATTTAAAAGCTTATAACCGTTCTCTGTAAGAGAATAAAAACTCTTCCTGCTCTCCTTCCTTGCTTTAAGCAGGCCCACCTGGCACATCCTTGAAACAGCAGACCGTACAGACTGCTCCGAGAGATCGAAATTGCTCAGCAATTCAATAAGGCAACCGATACCAATTTCGATCCCGCTATACCGTATATAGTCTCCATATAGTGTTAATAGTGCCGCTCTTGGACGAAACATCATTATGTCATTATTTTCTTATTGCGTTATTTTTACTCAATACCAGAATAGCAATAATCCCACTAATTGTCAAGAAATATTAGGGCATATGTCATAACTATTATACGTTCGTTTTCGTTAACTGTGGCACGTACAAAGAAGTTTCATTAAAAACCCTGACTTTTACCCCTATGCTGAAGCTGGAAAGCCTGAACCAAAGCAGCTATACTAGTGAACAAAAGCAAGGACAGTCTTTCAGTATAATTGAAGTAAAAAGGCATAAAGTATTCAGGGTCCTTTAACAATGAAAACTTTAAGTGTACTCTTCGCTGCAATAATATCATATTCCTGTCGATATATCATCTTCTAAGACTGTATAATAATGAAACAATATATAACAGGACAGGGACCGGCAAAATTACCTGCCTGATATGTTATGGAGGGACGATGCCAGAAGAGAAAAACCTCGATTGGGTGGAATATACTCTGGTCGACGGAGATATGCATAAAGCCCGGGAAAGAGTGGTTGTCGAATATGGAATTTCAATCTCTGTCAACGGAGAACCTTTGACAACGGCCGTCATCACGCCGATGATGAAAGAGGAATTTGTCACAGGATATCTGTTCGGCCAGGGTATTATCGATACGTTTAAAGATATATCATCGTTGTCGGTAAATGGTAATGCAGCCGATATAGTCCTCATTCCGAAAAGAAATAAAGTGAAACGGGGAAAAAAGGTTACCGCCGATTTACTTATAAGCAGAGATGATATATTCAGCGGCGTTAACCTGATACTGAAGTCGGCGCTCTATGCTGAGACCAGCGCGATACATTCGGCGGGACTGTTCAAGCCCGGAGCAGAACCGATATGCGTTGCAGAAGACGTCGGACGTCACAATGCTCTTGACAAAGTTATAGGCTATGCATTGATGCACGACATCGATTTTAGAAATACTTTTGCAGCATCGACAGGGAGGATGGTCTCCGATATGGTGTCCAAGATCTGCCGTGCTAATATTCCGATCGTGGCGACAAAGACCGCGGTGACAAAGCTCGGTATAGAAATAGGCGAACAATGCGGGATAACCATTATCGGGTTCGTTAAAGATGTCGGCATAAAGAAAAAGACGGATACCGGAGAGAAAGTGTTCACCGAACGCAGTATGAATATTTACACTAATCCGTACAGGATACTGTAATATAGCATTCTACTGAATTGTATTGACAATAAATTCATGACAGGAGTACGAAAATGAATAACGGCTGTTCTTACGAAGGATTTCTGGAACTGGTAAAAAAACGCCGTACGAACCGCCGCTTCAAGTCTGATCCTGTGCCTGATGATTATATTGTGAAAATCGTGGAAGCGGCACGCTGGGCTCCGTCGGCATTTCATACGCAGCCATGGGAATTTGTGGTAATAAAGGATAAAGAGCTAAAGAATAAGATCGTTTCGGCCCTTGATATCCATGGACCGGCAATAAAGAACATAACATCGGATGAAACAAAAAGGCGACCACCGGACCCTGACTTCAGAAATGCACCGGTGTTCATTTTGCTGCTGTGTGATTGGAGAGCGAAAGCAGGGCTGCCTGAACGGGCCCGGAACAACGAAGCAGCAGTTGGCAACCTGTTCCAGTCCAGCCTTGCGAATGCTTTCCTCTACATGCACCTTGCAGCGGCATCTCTGGGACTCGCATCACAATGGTATACGGCCACATCGCGCCCTGAGGCGGAAGAAAGTATTAAAAACATTATAGGCATTCCCGAAGCACTGAAAATTTACGACATGATGGTGATCGGATATCCTTACAGTCCTCCCTTGCCGAAGATAATCAGGGAAGTTGATGATATGGTCCACTACGATAACTGCGTAGCCGCGGACTTTCGCAGCGATGAGGAGGTTAACGCGTACGCACACACAACATGGGAATGGTGCATGAAAGCTCATTGATTGCCGGAACGATTTTCCCCTCCAACACAAGCTTTATTTAGTTGCAGTTATGATACTCCGGTTCAGTATAGTCCGCTTGTATTCAACGTTCTTGAAACCGGTTTTCTCTAGAAGAATACGCATCTCAGTCACCGAATAACATTTTCCCTGTGATAAAAACATCAGCAGTACCGAATACTCAGCCACAGAAACAGGTCCGGTCTTGTTCCTGTTAATATGAGCATCGTGCAGTATTATTTTACCTCCGGAATCGAGAGTGTCGAAGGAATTCTTTATTACTTTTTTTACGTCCCCGATATCCCAGTCATGCAAAACATGAGATATAAAATGAATATCATATCCTTTCGGAAAACTATCATTGAACATATCGCCCGTTACGATATCGGCCCTGTCGGCCATTCCAAACTTATTCATCGAATACCTCGCGACTATATCAACCGGCGGTTTTTCGAAAACAGCAGCTCTCAGATCGCGATACTCGCCAAGCAGAACCCACGAATAAATCCCTGATGCGCCGCCGATATCAAGCATATGCGTATATCCATGCAGGTCAATTGCTTTGAGCAGGGCGGACGCCAGATAAGCGCCGCGGCTATTCATCCCTGCAGTAAATGACTCGGCAAATGCGGGGTCTTCCATGGATACTTCCCATTGTTTCCCGCTTTTCGAAGAAGCCCATTTAGCCGGCTTTCCGGTCTTTAGTACTTTCACCATATCACTGCACACGGGTCCCTCTTTCAACGTACTTACATATGAAGATAAATTGAAATCCGAATTTTCTGTCAGATATACCCTTGCCGTATCGGTAAGATAGTATATCCCTCGTTTCTCCCTGATAAGACCGTATGCCTTGAACAAAGTGAGCATGACATCGGCAGGTCTTGGCTTAATTCCAAGCGAGCCGCAAATAGTATCTATGTCGGAAGGTGATTCATCAAGCAGGGGAATCAAATTGAAGTGGCTGACGGCAGCAATAAACAGGTCTTTTGCAAACGCGCTCTCCCGTAGCGTAAATATTTTCGCCGGCGATTCTTCCGGTAGGGTGAAATGGTTTTTCATGGTCCTGTTCCTTTAATATATTTTATGGTTCCTTACCAGGTCGTTAACGCCTGAATTCTACATGAAAATATAATCATTTGTAACGTATCACAGTTGACCGCAGACATAGAGTGAAAATGTAAAATACAATGATTCCTTTTAATGAAATCGATGGCGTCCCTGGAGGGATTCGAACCCACGACCCGCTGCTTAGAAGGCAGCCGC
>CAZAIO010000093.1:7115-11204 GCA_964485235.1 uncultured Dehalococcoidales bacterium | reverse complement strand
GTTGCCGAAAAAGAAATTAAAGGCAGTACGGGGACGCTTTACCGTTTCGCCTACTGGCTTCTTCCGTCGAACAACAAAGTAAATACGGTAGGAGCGAATTATAGTGTCGAAGGCCCCGTGACGATTACCGCGCATTATGATACCCTCTACGAACTTACCATACAGTCCGTTCAGGGTGAGGCCGAAGGGGCCGGATGGTATGAAGCAGGTTCTACGGCACATTGGAATGTCGTGGATGAAAAAGTGTCCATGAGCGGTCTTGTCGGACTTTTCCAGGGAAAATACAAGGCAGTAAATCCGTCCGGTACCGAGATTATGGACGGGCCTAAATCAGTGACCGTCTTCTGGGAAGCCGATTATGCTCTTCCTTATATCCTGATACCTCTGACTATTATTCTGATTATTGCGGCTGTATATGGTATTTTCTGGCTGATGCGCCGCTCCAGGCCGCCTACTCCGGCCCCTGCGTACGGCCCGCCGTTTCCTCCTCGTCCGGTCGCACCTATCGGACCACCGCCACCGCGGCCCATTCCACAGCATCATACAACGGTCGTTATGATAGGCGACAAGGGAGAAAAACAACAAAAACAACTGCCGCAGTCTACTAAAGAGCAGCTGCTGGAAAAATTCGGTGAGCTTCTCGAAACATACGAGAAAGAGATCAAATCGACCATGGGTGAAGACCATCAACTGGGTACAGGAAGAGGTCAGGACCGTCAACTCGGTGTAGGAAGACCGGTCTCCGAAGATAAAAGACTGTCTGCCCCCAGACCCATACCTCATCCCATTGAAGATGATGAAGATGAGGATATACCCGCCGGTTATAAAACACGCGATGAGGAAGAGGAAGAAGAAGAAGAGGAACAGTCTTGCGATCACGTGTCGAAAAAGTTGTTACGTACCATTACACGTAACTGGAGACAGTCCGACAGTAAAACAGTGGAATTGCCTTCCACAGAAAAAGATGGAGGCAAAGGTAAAAAAGGGCTTGCTGTGATCTGGGCGCGGGATATTTATCAGGAATGGGAAATACAGCGATGTTCGCTTCCCCGTAATCACAAGGGAAATCATAAAGGTGATATAGAGATCGTCTATAGTTTGCTCAATACGGTCACAGAAGAAAAGACTTACACTTCCAGACAAAAAATAGCTCCTCCGAAGTCACATTTTACCGACGGTATGGACCAGGAAGAAATACCGGAAGACCAGATAATTCCTGCTGACGAACTCCCGCAGGACACCTCCAGATAGTTCCTCTCCGTAAGGACAACTCCCGGTAAAACACGATGTGGTATTAATATTAAACTATGAGCTTCCACGATAAACATACTGTAAGTTGCCTCCGTTTTATAATAGCTGGTATATTACCGTTTTATTGGACAGATAAAAGTATTGTTTCCCTTCAGGGGGACAGGAGAATATATGATTAAAGTTTCCGGAACCGGTTTGAGCAGGAATATGCCGGGATTGATTTTGCCGCTTGTGATTGTTCTGCTGGTTCTGTCCGTTTCAGTACCTGGTATCGTAAACGCAGGTATGATGCAGTGGAGTATCGTAAAAACTCCTGATACCAGTTACGATGTAATAGTGAGCCCCTCTGAGATCAATTGTCTGTCGGCAGCGCCGGACGGACTGACCATGTTCGCTTCGGATATAGCTGACAGCACCTTGTACCGTTCTAGAGACGGCGGTAGAAGCTGGAATGAATTAAACGGAAACCTTTCCGGTGCGGGCGCGGTCTTACCTGTATGGAATATTGCCATAGCGCCGGACAGCGCGAACTTCATTGTTGCGGTGACAAGCACAGCCGGTAATCCGGGCCAGGTATTTATCTCCGCTGATGGTGGCGATACATGGCAAAATACAGGTTGCCCTGCAACAAGTCCTATCAGCGCTCTGGATATATCGCCCGGTTACGGTAACCATGATATAGCAGTAGGCACACGAACTGGGGCGGGCACCGGTAAAATATATGTATTTAAAGGTTTCGGAGGATGGGCAGAGCAGGGATTTACCGGAGACGTTCTATCTGTCAAATTTTCTCCCGGTTATAGCAGCGATAGTAGTCTGGTAGCCGCATATGCCGATATGACAGGTACTTACCTTACACTCGGGATAAGGGATATCCCGGCAAATTCCACAACGTGGGGCATATGGGGACCGATAGAAATAACATTGTCGGCAGCAGGAAGCTCGCCGAAAGCAAACCAAATCGTTACTGCCGATGTGGAACTGCCTTCAGACTTCGCGGGACAGACTGCTTCACGGAGACGCATTTATGTATCCACAAATGATAGCGGCGTAACCGGGAACGCCGGCGTATATAGAATCGACGATACGCTTATTTACAACATCATGTCCGTTCCCGGTTCTCCCTCGATTTCAAGTATTGCTTTTTACGGGAGCTACGATGAAGGCAAACTTCTTGCGGGAGAAGTGAAAGCGGATTCCGCTAAAGCGACTGCCGATGTCTGGTTTTGCCCGAATCCGGAAGCAACCTGTCCGCAATCGATGTGCATAACATGGCAAAAAGCGGTTAAACTGCCTACAGGCGGAGCCGGTTCCGGCAATGCCAATGCACAGGTACTCTGGAGCCCCGGAGGCGATAGAGCATATTGCGGTACCAGCTCCGCTAATCTGGATGTAGCGGGCTGGCCCAATGGCTATCTCACTTCTGTTGTACGCGATGAGTCCGCGCTCTCAGTTTCGATAGACAATGCAATGACATGGAACCAGATAAGCCTTATAGACACCGAGATCGATTTTCTATCCGATATTGCTGTCTCCTACAATTCCGACACAGCGTATCTTTCTTCAATCAATACCAATGCCGGGAACAGCGGCTTCGACAGTATATGGCGAAGCACCTCGTATCCGGTCGGAGAGGCATGGGAAAGAGTTGACTGTCTATTAAGCCCTGACAACGATATAATCCTGCGTTTAAACTCGTCACCCTCGTACCAGTCTGTTATTATCGCATGTCGCTCGTCCAGTGATATGTTTCACTCACTGGACCTCGGACAGACCTGGAACAGGGTACTCCCCGGCGTCACCATCACGGACTGCGCACATTGTGAAACAAACGGCATTCCGGAACTCTATATACTCGATAACTATCAGGTAAGAAGAGGAGAGTACATCAACGGTGTATGGAGATGGGGACAGAAAGTCAATACAGGACTTACTGCGAGCCACTCGATCACTGCGGTGGACGGGGGTATTGTTATGGTAGGCGCTTCGGCAGACGGTATGGTAGCCTATTCTCCAAATAGTGGTTTTAATTTCTTCACATTACCGGCACTGCCCGTTCCCGGTAACGTACATGTTATCGCCGACACAAGATTTCTCAACTATATCATTCTTTATGCTGCAAGCGATGCACCCGATGGTCAGGTATATAGCTGGATCGTCAATGCAACAAGCAGCTGGACAGCAATGGGAACACCAGATCGACAGTTTTACGGACTGGCGCAAACCGAAACGCTTTATTGTGCATGGTCCGACGGGACAAACTCCGGGACGAACCGGACGCTTATCCCCGAAAAATTAGGACCACCCTTGATAGAATGGAGCAATATGACATCGGGTCTTAACACCGGTGTTGTATTCACAAGAGAACCGGAATCGTTGAAGATTTCCGGAGCCGACCTGTGGGCAATCGATAACAGAGCATACGGCGGGACTACAGGACGCCTCTGGACATATCATGACGGTCTGTCTCCTGTGCCGCAGTCGTCGTCAACGCAGGCAAACGCCGGCTATTTATACCAGGCGCCGGACCCTATCTCTCCCGAAGCGGGTGCGCTTATACCTGTTGACGCTGCTCAAAAACCTGTCGCAATCGAATTCAGATGGCAACATCCTACACTGGCAATTGCTTATGAGCTATGGATAGCCGAAGACGAAACTTTTAACAGGCCTTTAGTGAAAAAATCTATCGTTCCGGAAATACCGGCATCACCTCGATGGACCCTGTCGCAAAGAAGTTCTCCTCTTGTGGCTGGTACAACATATTACTGGAAAGTAAGAGTAATCCGCGATGCAAACTACGGGCGTGGTATAGGAGAATGGTCAAAAACGATGTATTTT
>CAZAIO010000093.1:0-7105 GCA_964485235.1 uncultured Dehalococcoidales bacterium | reverse complement strand
TTAAAACAGACGGAACCCCGCCTGAAGAACAACATACCCCTGTTGTGGAGCTGCTTACGCCGGAAGATAATACCACAGTAGTAGATGGATCGCCCGTATTTACATGGTCGCCGGTTGAGGGCGTGAATGATTACGAGTTTACGCTCGCCATGGACCAACAATTGAATGACATTATCGTACGCAAATCGGTATCGTCAACCACATACATACACACCAGCCCGCTCGATCCGGGAAAAACATATTACTGGCAGGTTAAAGCAAACAGCGTCGCTGTGAGTCCTGTTCACCGGTTCACGATCGAAAATCAGGTTGCACCTCCCGAAGAAGCTCCTGCTGAAGACACTTCGCCGGTCTTATGGATCGCAGGAGTCGTAGTACTTTTTCTGATAGTCGTCGTATTAACCATACTTCTGCTGAGAAGAAGACCATCCCATTCCGGTTAACAGTGAATCTCAATATTAGACAAAATGCCGTATTGAAGCTATAATCACGACGTGAATTCACAGCTCAAAGTACTCATCCCCCAAAATGAGATCAGACAGGCTATTGACAGGATTGCTTCTGAAATAAGACGCGATTATAGTGATAAACAGCCTATTCTGATCAGCATTTTAAAAGGCTCTTTTATTTTCCTTGCCGACCTGGTCCGTCAGATCCACATGCCCGTACAGGTGGAATTTATACGCTTATCCAGCTACGGTTCACAGACAGAAAGCTCGGGGGTCGTAACTATGACCCAGGGACTGAAAACTCCAATAAAAGGAAAGGACATCATAATAGTCGAAGACATTGTCGATACAGGACTGACGATGACATCAGTCGTCAAATATATGAAAAAGAAGAAACCGGCATCGATAAAAATATGCGCGCTCACCGATAAACCGTCAAGAAGAAAAGTACCGCTGGAAGTGGACTATGTCGGTTTCACCGTACCGGATAAATTCCTGGTCGGCTACGGATTGGACTGGAATGAGCAATACCGGTACCTGGACGATATCTGCGTACTGGAATAACCGGCAGGAGGGAATGATGGAATTGTCCGGACTGATCTCAGTTGCCCGGGGAGATACTCCCGCAGACCTGCTTATCAAGAATTGCAGGGTAATCAATACGTTCACAGCTTCCATAGATGAAGGTAACGTGGCTGTTTACCAGGGCACTATAGCTGGAATAGGCAATTACAACAAAGCAAAAGAAACAATCGATATTAAGGGGAAATACCTTGCTCCCGGTCTTATAGACGGACATACTCACATCGAAAGTTCGATGCTCCACCCGGCCCAGTATGCGCGGGCTGTTGTCCCGAGAGGTACCTCGGCACTCATTACAGATCTCCATGAGATAACCAATGTAGCGGGGCTTGCGGGGATCGAGTTCGTCATGAAATGGGCAAGGCGTTTGCCGCTCGATATGTTTTTTATGGTCCCGTCCTGTGTACCGGCGACAAATATGGAAACAAGCGGTGCCGACATAGAGCCGCACGATATAAAAGCGATATTAAAAAAACAGAACGTAATCGGTCTCGGCGAAATGATGAACTATCCGGGAGTAATCTTTAACGATGAGCAAGTGCTCCATAAGATACAGTCGGCAAAAGGAAGAATCGTAGACGGCCACGCACCGGGTGTAACCGAAAAGCAATTGAATGCTTATATAGCAGCAGGTATATATTCCGACCACGAGTCTACCACGCTGGAAGAAGGCAGAGAAAAATTACAGCGGGGTATGCACCTTATGATCAGAGAAGGTTCATCCGAAAAAAATCTCCATGACCTTCTTCCCCTGGTTACCGATCACACATATCATAGATGTCTTTTTGTAGTTGACGACCGCAACTGCGCCGACCTGCTCCACGAAGGCGACATCGACGCTGTTGTCAGAAAAGCAATCCGGTTGGGCCTCGATCCCGTACGCGCTTTGCAACTTGCCACGATCAACGCCGCAGAATATTTCCGGCTCTATAACCACGGCGGCATTGCGCCCGGATATGTAGCGAACCTCATCACTATCAACGACCTTTCACAGCTCAGCATCGATATGGTCTTTTACCGCGGAAAACTGGTTGCCCGTGGGGGCAGCCCTCTCTTTCCTCAACCGGACTGCTCGGATGTCGAGCTTACCGACACGGTCCATGTTAAACCATTTTCTATCGAGTCATTGAAACTATCCGGTAATAAAAAGGAATATCCCGTGATAGAGATAATACCCGGGCAAATAGTCACCAGAAAGACCGTTGAAAAAATGACAGATCATAACGGCGAAATACTGCCCGACCTCACGAAAGATATACTGAAACTGGTAGTGGTCGAGCGCCATAAAATGACGGGCAATATCGGCATCGGTCTGGTTAAGGGGTTCGGACTAAAAAAAGGAGCGCTCGCATCTTCAATAGCCCATGACTCCCACAATATAGTCGCTGTCGGCACCAATGATGCAGACATCTATGCAGCAATCAAAGAAATAGAAAAGATCGGTGGAGGGCTAGTCGCCTGCGCAAATGGGAAACCGGTTGCTTCGCTTTCATTGCCTGTCGCAGGTCTGCTTTCACCAGAGCCGTTGCATACAGTAGTAGATAAATTCAAGAACGTTGAAAAAGCTGCATCGAAAATGGGAAGTATCCCGCCGTCGCCTTTCGCCCTTTTATCGTTTATCGCACTACCGGTAATCCCCGAATTACGTTTGAGCGATCGGGGGTTGGTAGATGTTCTGGCATTTAAATTACTTGATTAACAGCTTCCTTCGTTCACACATCAGGATGCACGGCGCTTTTCTTTCGCGCGCTTGCTTTTTGCGAGTGTCCTGATCGCTTCTAACAGGTCCTGCCTCTTACAGTCCTTGGTCAAATACCAGCTTGCACCTGCATCCAGTGCATCACCGGCATATTCACCGTATACGGTCAAAAAGATTATTTTCACATCCGGCTGTTTCTCTTTAATCTTGCGGGTTGCTTCTGCACCGCTTGCACGGGGCATATGCGCATCCATTAATATAACATCCGGTTCGAGAGACTCCGCTTTTGTAACTGCATCAAGACCGTCAACAGCTTTTCCTATTACTTTTATATCAGTATGGGGGCTGAGCAACGCGTCAATGCCCTCTCTTACTACTTCGTTGTCATCAACTATGAGTACTTTTATCTCGTCCATGATTTCATCCTTCTTCCTGCGAATTTTAGCCGTTTATATTATTTAAAACCGGAGTCCGTTTTTCAAAACTCACCAGAGAATCGTATCGGGTTTTTAAAACATGCATCGGTAACGTGACTATGCAGTCTATATATACAGTGTATAGTAACAGAAATCGTAATCAATCAGGAAATAGGTTGGTTTTGCAGAAGTCAAAGGAATGACTTTTAAATCAACCATATTACCGATATAAAACATAGCCATTACAAATACTAAATATGGATGATTCCGCGTTTGATCGCCTGCGTCACCGCTTCTGTCCGGTCTGTGGCATTCAGCTTCTGAAAAATGCTGGTGATATGGGTTTTCACCGTACTATTTGTAATATTGAGCTGGACCGCAATTTCCTTGTTCGCAGAGCCTTTTGCAACGAGCTTCAATACCTCGACTTCTCGTTCAGAGAGCGTTTCCGTCCCCTGTACCTGTCGCGAAAGTTCCGCAAAACGATCGAGCACTTTACTTGCAACAACAGGCTGAATAAGCGATTCACCACAGTAGACCGCCCGAATAGCTTTGAAAAGTTCTTCCCTGGGGGCATCTTTAAGCAGATACGCGCGTGCACCTACTTCTATTCCCCGAAAGATGTATTCGTCATCGCTATAAGTCGTCAGTATTATAAATTTTATGTTTGAATCGAATGAAGAGATCTGACGTATAGCTTCGACACCATCCATTTCAGGCATACGCAGGTCCATAAGAATGATATCGGGCTTCATTTCCTTTGCTTTGTTGACTACTTCAACGCCGTCTTTTGCTTCACCGATAACCTCGAAGTCCTCCTGGCGGCTGATCATAGTGATCAGCCCTTCCCTTACAACAGGATGGTCGTCAGCAATTAAAATTTTTATGGGTTCACTCATCATTCCTCCTACATGACAGGAATTGTCACTTTAATCTGTGTACCTTTTCCCGGTTCACTTTGAAGCTCCAGTGTCCCACCGACATTCCTGGCACGCTCACGCATACTGATCAGTCCGAAACCGCGGTGCGCTTTTTCTCCATCACCCGGTTTGTCCGATTGCAGTCCGATACCGTTATCTCTTATATTCAATGTTACTTCCGAATCTTCAAATGTCAAGTCTACCTTTACTTCAGTTGCGCTTGCATGCTTTTTAATATTTGTCAGGGCTTCCTGGCAAATCCTGAGCACCGCTGTATCGACTTCAGGAGGAAGCTCCCTTACTCTCTCGGATACATCGAAACGGGCATTAATACTGTTATTCTGTCCGAACACAAACACTTCCTGCCGGAGCGCCTCGGTTAATGAAAGCTGTTCCAGTGCGGCGGAACGAAGGTTCCAGACAGAGCGTCGGGCTTCATTCAGGCTCCCCCGCGCCAGGCTCCTTGCTTTATTAAGATGTTGCTGTACCTGGCCGGTATTGGTCTCAAGGGACTGCTCCGCAGCCTCGAGTTGTAAAATAATTCCGGTAAATCCCTGCGCAAGCGTATCATGGATTTCCCGCGCCATGCGATTCCGCTCTTCCATTACCGCTATCTGACCGGTTGCCTGATAGAGACGTGCATTTTCTATAGCGATTGCAAGCTGATCAGCCAGGGTTTGAGCAGTAAAAAGATCGGCCTCGCTGAACGCATCGAGCTCATTGCTCTCTATATCCAGAACCCCAAGGTTTTTATCACCGATCCTTACGGGCACCGCAAGTTCGGACTTAATAGCGCTCAGTTCCTCTATAAACCAGTATTTAGGTTCCTTGCTGACATCGTTCACCAGCAGCGGTTCACCTGTATGTGCTACCCACGCTACTACCCCCTCATCCCCCATCTCCAACGGGACTTCTAACGGAATAACACCCTTATAACCGCTCAAGCATATCTCTTTTAGTATAAGCTGCCCCGCACTATCCTCGAAAAGAAAGATATTCACATTATGATAGTCCAGAGTTTCGCGAAGCAGGTTCGCTACATAAGGCAGTAATTCATCGAGGTTCATGATAGAACTGATCTTGCGGCTGATCTCATTGATCGTACGAAGCTGTTCCGCACGTTGTCTCTCACGTTTTGTCCTGTCGCGAACTTTCTTTTCCAGGTCGGAATGCGACTCTTTCAAAGCGCTTGTCATAGCATTAAACTGGCTCGCAAGGACATCGATTTCATCACCCGTATTAAGGTTGATCCTGTGGTCGAGATCCCCTCTGGCAATTATCTCGGTACCTTTAGTCAGGGCAAGGAGCGGGTCCGTAATGGTCCGTGCCATAAAAGACGCAATAATAGCAATAATAACGACCATACAGAGTATAACAACGATAAACGTCCACTGGGCAAGCTTCATCTGGCCGTTTATATATGCAGTGATTGAAGAAACCGTCTCCATGATTTTGCTTTCAGTCATCTCGGCAGGCCTGGAGAACTCGTCGATATAGGTCGAAGCAGCCAGTAACAGTGACGTTCCCTGTACGGAGACCACATACATATATTTTGCCTTTTCCACACCCGTTTCATCAGTCGCCATATAATAACCGGCAGCTTCACCGCTCATACTGCTTTCGATAATTGCTTCAAATTCAGGTGTGCTTCCTTCAATATCCCTGATATTCAATCCTACAAGGTCGGGATCGTTTTGAAAATATATAGTGCCGTCCCGCCCGTATATCATGGTATGCCCTGTCTGTCCCACGGACTGAATAGCTATCTTTTTCAAATCCTTATTGCTTGATAACTCGTCTATCGTGATCTCGGGATGGTCTTCAATGAAATTCGACACTTCATTGGCGACAACAATCGCCCTTAGTCTTATAATCCGCCTTCCGGAATCTTCTAGCGCCGCGATGCCTTCTTCAACAGCATTTTGCCCGAGACTGATCGTATTTTGCATAGCGGTATTGCCTACTACGCTCATATTACGAAAAGCGAAGACACTTATTATTCCGACCGCTACGAGCGATACAGCTAGAAACGATACAAGGATTTTTGCCCGTATTCCGAAGACCGGTCTTTTCAGATCAGTTTTTTCTTTGTTTTTCTTCTTGCTCACCTATTGCTTCCTTTATCAGGTTTTCTCCGTATTCAAGAAGCACGTGTCTGCGTTCTAGAGAAACATTTTTCAGCTCAAAATATTTCTCCAGCGCTTCTATCGGTCTTAATTCTTCACTTACGAAAGGATTAATTCTGTAGTCGTAGTCTCTTTTTATTTCCTTACTTACTACGACATAATAAGCTTCATTGAGAATTTTGTAAATCTCCGCATCCTTTATTATACCTTCCAATTTTCCCGGAATTGTGACCTGCACCCTGACAACAGCATCTTTAATATCATTCTTATGTTGTTCTATTATATGTATGAGCGCCGTTGTCGGGTCCGGCTCATCGGGAGCGATATCGGCTCTGATAGTTAAAAATCGCCGTGCGTCGACAGGATGGAACTCATACGATGTAGACTTTCCATCCTTGCGACAATCTATGGTCGCTACGAAAAATCCCTTATCCTGCCCCTCATCACCGAAATCAAACCGTTCCAGGCTGCCGGAATATATCACCGGAGGCAATTCATTCAAAACCTGACTCTTGTGAATATGTCCCAGGGCAACATAATCGAAAACCGGCTGGCTCACATTACTGAGGAGTAATAAAGGGTCTCTGCCTACAAGCATGCTGCTTTCCGAACCGGCTTTGGCATTAGAGATAGCTACGTGGGCAGCCAGCACTGAAGGCAATGTGGTATCTATTTCAGATGCGATATCGATGAGTTTCCCGGTGATTATCTCCTGGAGCTTTTCATTGACCTGGTCGACACCGAGGTTTCTCATCTCTTCCCTGCTTAATAATGCGCTGCGTCTTAACCACGGCATTGCAGCCACTTGAATAATTCCCGAACTTGTTTCAATTCGATATACGCCCGGACGGTTCCCGACATAGACATTATCGATTGCGAGTGTATGGTAGATATCGACTGCGGTTGCTCTGCC
>CAZAIO010000092.1:0-11239 GCA_964485235.1 uncultured Dehalococcoidales bacterium | reverse complement strand
TTCGACGACTACATCGGCATCGGCTCGGGCTCGGTGAGCATACTCAACGGCGTATTCTATGTGAACAGCTTCTCTCTGGAGAAGTATGGCAATTATATTTCACAAGGCAGGTTGCCGATTATCGGATGGCGTTCACTTTCAGAGCGTGAAGCGCTGCGGTATTATCTGCTCACCAAGCTGTTCGGCATGGAGCTCGACCGGCGCAGTTTCTTCCAGCGTTACCACGAGAACATCAGATCAAAGTTAAGGCTGGAGCTCTCTTCGTTCAGAATGTTCGGGCTTATCGAAGGCAAGGAAAAAATACACGTCACCGAAAAAGGAATGTACCCGGTGAGCGTGATGATGCGCGAATTCTTTGCCTCTCTCAACACGCTGAGAGAACGCTGCATCGAGCAGCAGATTTAGATATACTTATAAACAGTTTATTTTTCTGCACTACTTATAGTATCGAAGCAAGCGGTTTTACCGAAAAAACGGGAGGTGACCTGTGAAGATACACAGCCTTGACAGCGTGAAAAAGATAGTGCCGGATATGGCCGGTGCAGCCGGTATAGTGAAACAGGTGCCTATATCGAAGGAAGACGGTTCGCCAAACTTCAGCTTCAGGGTGTTCACCTTTGAGCCGGGCGGGCATACGCCGTTCCATGCTCATCCGAATGAACACCTGAACTATGTAATCGAAGGCGAAGGCGTGCTCGTATCGGCAAACGGCGAAGAACATAAAATCAGGAAAGGCGACTTCGCACTGGTCGATCCCGATGAAAAGCACCAGTACCGGAACACATCGCCCGACAAACAGATGGTCATGATCTGCGCTGTTCCCAAAGAATACGAATAGGTACCAGGTCCACCGGCAGAGCCTTTATCTTTATAAATTAAGAGGCACTCTACCAGGCGTTTCCTGTTTGTATCGAAAGTAAAGCCATTACTTGACGGCCACGTGAATCCCTGCGGCGCCGAAGAAAAGCGGTCGATAGCGGACTTCCCTGAACCCGACCTTCATTAACAGATCGCGGACCTCATCAGGCATATAAAAATGCGTCGATGACTCGGCAAGATACCGGTATGCGCCCATGTCACCCGAGAGCAGGTAACCGAGCGGCGGGACCACCAGCCGTACATAACAATGTCCCAGTGCCCGTATCAGTTTCATACGCGGCTGGCTGGACTCGACAATAACAAACCTGCCGCCTTCCTTCAATACACGGAACACCTCGGACAAATATTGCGGAGCAGACGGGTTCCTGTAGGTCAGGTTACGAAACCCGAAAGATATGCCCACACAGTTAAAATAGCCCTCCGGAAAAGGCATTTTAGTTGCGTCGCCATAGATAAAAGAAATCTTCCCGCCGACCTCTTCAACCGCTACTTTCTTTTCAGCGATCTCCAGCATCGGGCGGCTGAAGTCCATCCCGGTCAATTCCACATCGCCATGTGCCTTCTTCGCCACGCTGATAATCAGGTCGCCGGTACCGCAGCAAAGGTCGAGCATCTTCCCCGGCAGTGCCGCCAGGCATTCCTTCACCGCCTTTCTGCGCCACTGAAAGTCAAGCCCCAGTGTAAATAGATGGTTTATCAGATCGTAATGAGGCGGGATCGAAGTGAACACATCATGGAGATGTTCGCTCCGGATTATATTGTCGTTTTCCCCGTGCACTGCTTCCTCTATGCCAGAACCCTTGCGAGAATATAACCGACACCCATAAGCACCTGGGTGAGCAGGACAACCATGACGTTGCTTGCCAGCGCCGGACCGAGGATGGACATATCATCGGACTTGAACGATCCCCGGATAGCTTTTACCGCAAACGGGATGGTGAGCAGCCCGAGCAGTGAATAGACCGGCATCACACCCGCAATAACCCATCCGGTTATCCACACGTAGACCAGTACAGTGAGCGAGGAATAGACTTTTGCAGCTCCGCGTTTTCCCATGGTGATCGGAAGGGTTTTTCTCTTCACTGTCTTATCGGCTTCGACATCGGGGAATTCATTCAGCAAAAGAAGATTGTGTACCAGTATACCGGAGGGGACGGATGCAATTAGAACGGGGAGGGTATATTCCGGTATCTGGATAAAATATGCGCCTATTACCGGCAGAAGTCCGAGCCCGACACCGGGCGCCCATTCGGGCCATCCCCACTTGGTGATAGAAGGAGTGTAAAGCACTACGCATAACGCACCGATAACCAGGAGGGGCAAAAGGAGCACGCCCCTCTCAACTGTGAAATATATCCCTATCGGTACAGCGAGCAATAAAGCGATCACGCCAAACCACAACACCTGCCGCGGGGTAAGTAATGTGGCGGGCAGTATACCGCTGCCGCCGCTGAAAGCCGTCTGCTTCGTTTTCAGGTCGACCCCGCTGGTATAGTCGAAATAATCGTTCAATATATTCGAGCTTGCATGACACAGGACAAGCCCTATTGCGGCAAGTACTGCATAGCCCGCATTAACATAGCCGTTATACATGGCTATACTCGCGCCCAGAAATACCAGGACGAGTGAAAGAATGAGGAACTGCGGCCTCGTCTCAATAAACCATACTTTCAAGTTCATGAAACACCCCGATAATATAATTACAGCCTTCGCCGGCAGAACACAGGCAAAGCCGGAAAAAATCAGACGAGTTGGCTCCCGCTGCCGGAGAGATTGTACGTATGAGACCGGACTATTATAGCATAAAACTATACGTCCCTTACCATGCTTACAGATACGAACTACCTCTAATAGCGACGGGACCGGCTGGCAATTAAATATACGATAGCGCGCTTCATAACAGCAAATGCCGCCTTACACGGATGTTACAAAAAAGGGGTGTTGCGGATTTACCGGTATCGTATGTCCTTTTTTATTGTCCTGCCATTGTCGGTGTGCTTGCACTGAATCGCATAAAACTGCATACTATTCTCCACCGATACCCGATAAAGTCCCGCGAGGGAAAGGAGGAGGAAAAGATGCAGATACTTGTCATGCTGCTCTTTCTGTCGATATGGCTTCTGGTGCTGTGGACCGGTTCGATTGCGCTCGAAGCAACCGGACTTGAGAGATCAAAGTCACGTTTCCAGGCTTTATCAGCGCTGACCGGTACCGGCTTTACTACCAGCCAGTCAGAAATGATAGTGGAACATCCGGCGCGCCGCAGGATAATCACGTATCTTATTTTCATTGGAAATACGGGGATCGCAGCGTTTATCATCCTCCTCGTGCTCTATGCGCGCTCGGGCATCGCCGCACCGTCTATGGTGCTCGTCGGCATAACACTGGGAGTGCTGGTACTCATCGCGCTTTTTATATGGTTGGGAATAATCGACCGGCTTACAGGCCTTATACTCAAGCTTGCCGGCAGGGGGCAAAGCACATCATCGGTAACAGTCGATACGCTGTTACGGCAGCCTGACGACTATGCAGTGGTCTGTCTTTCCCTTTCTGCAAAGTCTCACCTGTCAGGGAAAAAGCTGGAAGACATGTACCTTGAATGGAAGAACATAACGGTGCTTTCCCTGGAACGGCGGGACAACATCATACACTACCCGAAGCCGGATGAAACGCTCTCGCAGGGCGACCGGATAGTATGCTACGGTAAAATGAATGAAATCACCGCCGTACTGAAAACACGGATATAACTAATAAACATGTACTACATGTAACGTGATGTATCACTGTACCTGTCAGGGTATATAGTATTTTTTAAGAGAACGGTTCAACCACCTATTGACATCGGAAAACCATATATCTATTATATAAATGCGATTTTCCCAAGAATGCATTTTCCGAATTAATCTTCATGGGCCCGGTGGAATTTGCCTTAGGTTGAGAGAGGCAGATCATGAATGATAAGGGGGGAAGGAAAAAGCCTTCTCCGGGGGACAAAGGGACAAGAGGGCAACAACACTCCGAGTCCCAAAATACGCAACATAATTCGGCAGATCCTGTAGTTGAAAAGCACGGACTGCCCGCAGATGACGACTTTGCCGGGATGCTTCAGGCGCTAAAACCACATGATCATCTCTGCCTCATTTATTCATCCCAGGCTGAGTGGCGGGCTGCTGCGGTGCCATTCATAGCAAACGGGCTGAATCGTGGTGAAAAATGCCTCTACGTCGTGGATACCAGCACTGCGGATGATATCCGTAGTTTCCTCCGCGAAGAAGGTGTTGATGTGGCCTCACACGAGCGATCGGGTCAGCTATTTATCCTCCATGAATCAGAGACATACACGAGAGAAGGGTTTTTCGATCCCGACAGAATGATATCTCTGCTCAAAGCTGAAACGAAGAAAGCTGTCACGGAAGGGTATCCAGCTCTTAGAGTGACAGGTGAAATGACCTGGGCGCTCCGCGGATATCCCGGGGCGGAGAAATTGCTCGAATATGAAGCAAAGCTCAACCGGGATTTTTTCCCTTTCTTTTCCTGCCTGGCTATTTGCCAGTACGATCGCCGGAAATTCGACCCGGAAGTCATTAAAGGTATTATTATGACTCATCCGGTCCTGATTTTCGGCAACCACATCTACCGCAATTTCTACTACATCCCAACAGGAGAGTTTCTTAAGCAGAAACGTGCCGACCTGGAAGTCCAGTGCTGGCTCAACAATCTCCAGCGTGAGCAGCGGATAACGGAGATGTTACGGGAGAGCGAGCTGCGTTATCGGCGTCTCTTTGAAACGGCTCAGGATGCAATATTGATTCTCGATGGAGAAACAGGACAAATCATCGATGCCAACCCGTTTATAGTGAATATACTGGGATATTCGAAAGAGGAGCTTCTCGGGAAGAATCTCTGGGAAATCGGGCTGTTCAAAGATAGACAGATGAGCAAGTCCGCTTATAAGAAATTGCAAAAGGAAGGATATATACGTTACGAACATCTACCACTGCAAACCAAAACCGGCACGCCGGTTGCAGTCGAGTTCGTATCGAACAAATATGAAGTAGCAGGTAAAAAGATAATCCAATGCAATATCCGCGACATTACCGAGCAGAAGAAAATCGAAGAAGAAAAGAAGAAACTGGAACAAAGGGTGCAGGTTATCAACCGCGTATCGGCGGTCGGCGAGATGGCAGCAGGTATAGCCCATGAAATAAATAACCCGTTGACAGGTGTCATCGGTTTCTCCCAGTTATTGATGAAAAGAGATATTCCGGAAGACATAAGGGAGGAAATCGTTACTATCTATGAGAGCGCCCAACGGATAGCCAGTATTGTGAACCGGTTACTCACTTTTTCCCATCAGATAAAGCCGGAGCGAAAACTTACCGCTATAAATGAGCTGATCAATAACACGATCGAGCTTAGAGCCTATCACCTGCGTACCAATAATATCGAGGTGGTCACCGACCTGGCATCTGACCTGCCCCTGATAATGATCGATCCCGGACAACTTCAGCAGGTATTCCTTAATATTATCGTCAACGCTGAAATCGCGATAAAGCAAATCCGCAATAAAGGCATTCTCTCAATCAAGACGGAAAAACTGAGTGACAATGTGCGGATATATTTCGAGGATAATGGACAGGGTATATCCAGGGAGAACATGAAAAAAATTTTTAATCCTTTCTTTACTACAAGGCAGGTAGGGCAGGGAACAGGCCTGGGGCTCAGTATTTGCTATGGAATTGTAGCCGATCATAATGGAAGATTGTGGGCGGAAAGTACACCGGGCAAGGGCGCCACGTTTATTGTGGAGCTTCCACTGGTAACTAAAAACCAAAGGGTAAAATCCGTTATACCCGTCGATGATATATCCCTCAAAGCAAGGCGACAGAATACTGGCAGTCGACGATGAGCCTGTAATACTTCGATTCCTCTCACGGGTGCTTGCCGAAGAAGGATACAATATCGAGACTACGGACAGTGCCGAAGATGCGCTTGAGAGGATGAAAAATAACCGGTACCGCCTTATTATCATGGATATGAAAATGCCTGGTATGAGTGGTATCGAATTGTACCGGTATGCACAGGAGATAGCCCCTTCTCTGGCAAGAAGGATAGTGTTTATCACCGGTGATGTTATGGGAGAAGATACCAAACAATTCCTTTCGGACATGAATGCCCATTACCTTGCCAAGCCTATAGATATCGATCAGTTAAAAAAATTACTGCATCAAATACTGGCAGGAAGCTGACCGGGATACAGGAAACTCCCTCGCCCTCTACCCATTTTAAGAACAAATATCAGAGTACATCGTTTTCTCTTGTATGCTAGAATGTGCACCTGACACTACAGTCACTCTGCTCATCATACACCTGCTCAGGCGGGATACAAGTAAATAGTAATTTCTTGTATGTAGATGAGTAAACTATAGTGAACATGTAGTATAACCATTTCGAGTACTATGAAGAAACAACGTCTGGATACATTGCTGGTAACGCGCGGCTTCACGGACAATAAAAGCAAGGCACGCGCATTGATTATGGCCGGTGAAGTGAAAGTCGACGGCCGCGCAGTCACAAAACCGGGAAATCTGGTCATTGAGGATGCGTCAATCGATATAGCCGAAAAGCTGCCCTATGTAAGTCGCGGCGGACTGAAGCTTGCCCATGCTCTCAATGAGTTCATGCTTGATGTTACTTCCCTTGTGGTACTGGATATCGGCGCGTCGACCGGCGGATTCACGGACTGCCTGCTCCAGCGCGGAGCAGCAAAAGTATACGCGCTCGATGTCGGTTACGGTCAACTCGACTACCAGCTCAGGCAGGACCCGAGAGTAACGGTCATGGACAGGACAAACGCACATCATCCTTTCTCGCTTCAGGAAAAGGCAGACCTCGCGGTTATCGACGTGTCGTTTATATCGGCTACAAAAGTTATCCCGAACGTTGTGGAACATCTGAAAACGCACAGCTATATTGTGTTACTCCTCAAGCCTCAGTTTGAAGCCGCGCGTTCTGAAGTGGGCAAGGGCGGTGTGATAAAAGACCCGCTTGTCCACGCCGCAGTGATCGGCAGGTTTATTTCCTGGACGACGAATAACCGTCTGCGTTTGCGCGGAATGACAACGTCTCCCATACACGGCGCTGAAGGCAACAAAGAGTTTCTCCTGTTATTGAAAGCGTATTGAAGCTTTTACCACCGGCACCGTTCATGGTTTTTACGTAGTTACCGCAAACATGTATTATAAAGAGGTTGTACGGGGCGCAGCATCCGGTCCGGCAATACGTGCGGAACATGGAAAAAAACAGCTTACCTCTCGAACAATATGGCAGGTACGTTTCAAAAAGGAAGGAATTATGAAAAAGACTGCTTTTCTTTTACCGGTCGGGGAGATCAATCTCGCCGCTGAAATATTCATCCCCGGAGAGGTACAGGAAAAATATCCGGCACTTTGCCTCTGTCACGGGCTTCCCGCAGGTCCGCCGGAGCCGGGAAAACCGGGTTACGGACAGCTTGCCGAAGTTTTTTGCGATGCAGGTTTTATCACGTTGATATTCAGTTTCCGGGGTGCGGGAGAAAGTGAAGGCAATCTCGACATGCAGGGCTGGACACAGGACCTCAAGGCTGCGATCGATTACCTGTACGGGATGGATCAGGTAGACAGGTCCCGGATAATCCTGCTCGGCTCCAGCGCAGGCGGTGCGGTAAGCATCGATGTCGCCGGCCGGGACAAAAGAGTGGCCGCGGTGGGAACATTCGCCTGTCCCGCACATTTCGATTTTCCTCAGAAGTTCGACCCGGCTGAAATGGTCGAGTACTACCGTTCGATAGGCGTCATAAGGGATAAAGACTTTCCTCCTTCCAATGAAGAATGGCTGAAAGGTTTTACCTCTATCTCACCGGCACATTCAGTGGCAGGGATATCGCCCAGACCGCTCCTTCTTGTCCACGGCGACAGCGACGACGTCGTGCCGTTACATCATGCCTACGAACTGTTTAACAACGCCGGAGAACCTAAAAAACTCGAAATCATAAAGGGCGCGGGGCATCGTCTTCGCCATGTAAAAGAAGCGGTCGATATAGCTTTGAAATGGCTCCTGAAGTTTAAAAATCAGCCGTAAAATGGTATGATATCAGGTTGTTGCATCATGTATGGTGCGGATCTTGAAATGTAAATTATTAAACGAATCCGTTTATTACGATATCCGGTTTTTAACCGGAAATGTAAACACAACAGCCAAACCGTTCCAGACAGGCTGAGCTTGTTATTTTATGTGTAACGCTTTAAAGATTTATGGTCAATCTGTGCCATCCCGCCACGGATTGACCCCTTATAATAAAAGAATTATAATCGAATGGAGAGAGTTATGCACGAAAGCTGTGGAATTTTTGGTGTATATTGCCCCGGCGTCGACGTAGCACGGCTGACCTTTTTCGGGCTGTATGCGCTGCAACATAGAGGGCAGGAAAGCGCAGGCATAGCTACTTCAGACGGCAATAATATAAACCTGACCACTGCAATGGGACTGGTCTCCCAGGTATTTACCGAAGATAAACTGCGCCAGCTCGAAGGTCATATTGCGATCGGTCACAATCGCTACTCCACCACAGGATCGAGCCAGTCTTTCAACGCGCAGCCCATCATGGTTACTCACAACGATACACAGATTGTCGTCGGCCATAACGGCAACATCATTAATGCGAAAATACGCCGCGATGAGCTCGAAGCGAACGGTTACACATTTCACACTGCAACCGACACAGAAATAATCGGAAACCTTATTCTGTCGTCCATGGAGAAAGACATGGTCGGAAAAATAAGGTATGCCATGAACCGGCTGCAGGGTGCCTATTCGCTCGTGATATTAACCAACGACGAACTTTTTGCCGTACGGGACCCGCTCGGCGTACGTCCGCTCTGCCTCGGTAACCTTAACGGTGGCTGGGTGGTCGCTTCAGAAAGCTGTGCTCTGGACCACATAGGCGCGATCTACCTTCGAGAAATAGAGCCCGGCGAGATAGTCAGGATAAGCAAAGAAGGCTTGCAGACCTTTAAAAAACCGGGAAAGCAAAAAGGTCTGTGCATATTTGAATATATATATTTCGCCCGCCCGGACAGTGTAATACAGAACAAGCTGGTATACCAGGCACGGCAGGCGATGGGAGCGCAACTGTCGCTGGAACACCCTGTAGAAGCCGACCTGGTGATGGGCGTTCCCGACTCGGCGACCGCTGCGGGAATCGGCTATTCCGCTGCGTCCGGTATCCCCTACTGCGAAGGACTGCTTAAAAACCGCTACGTAGGACGCACGTTCATTGAACCGGACCAGAGGCTGCGAGACCTGGGAGTCCAGCTCAAGTTCAACCCGTTATCCGAGATCATCGAAGGGAAGAAGCTTATCGCCGTCGACGACAGCATTGTCCGCGGCACGACCACGCCGAGAGTGATCAATATGTTACGGCGGGCAGGTGCCAAAGAAGTGCACCTGCGTATTTGCGCTCCTCCCCTCCGGCACCCCTGTTTCTTCGGTGTGGATATGGCAACCAGAAAAGAACTGATTGCCGCACAGAAAAGCGTCGAGGAAATACGGCAGTTTATCGGTGCCGACTCACTCGGGTATCTCAGCATTGAAGGTCTGATCAAGGCTATCGGACTCCCGAAAGAGTCTTATTGCCTTGCATGCTTTACCGGTGATTATCCGTTACCGGTGCAACTCGATATGGACAAACTCGCACTGGAAGCATCGCCTCCAAGGAGATTGAGTGAAATCAAGAGATAAAGGCGACTATGCGCTTGCCGGAGTCGATATCACGGCAGCGGATAATGCCAAAGAACTGATAAAGCAACACGTCCGCTCAACTTTCGGCCCCGAAGTACTTAATGACATCGGCTTGTTCGGCGGTATGTTCGAGTTCAAGGGGTATACTAACCCCGTGCTGGTATCGAGCGCGGACGGCGTCGGCACAAAGATAAAAATTGCCACCCTGCTTAATAAATACGATACCGTGGGGATCGACCTCGTTAACCACTGCGTGAACGATATTCTCTGTTGCGGCGCGAAGCCTCTCTTTTTCCTGGACTACATTGGTATGGGCAAAATGGTGCCTGAAAAAACCGCGCAACTTGCAAGCGGACTGGCACAGGCATGCCGCGAAGTGGGCTGTGCGCTCATAGGCGGTGAGACCGCGGAGATGCCAGGCGTTTACCGGGGCGACGACTATGATCTCGTCGGCTTTATCGTCGGCGTTGTCGAAAAAGAACGCATCATCAACGGCAGCAACATCGTACCCGGAGATGTACTGCTCGCGCTCCCTTCGAGCGGGCTGCACACTAACGGCTTCTCTCTGGTACGCAAAGTATTTCAGATCGAACACGAGCCGTACCTGCTGAAAGTATTTTATCCCGAACTGGGGCATAACCTCGGTGAAGAGTTGCTGATACCTCACCGTTGTTATTATCCGCTTCTTTCACCGGCGCTTCCTCTTCTGAAAGGGATGGCTCATATTACCGGCGGAGGGCTTATCGGAAATGTGCCCAGGATTTTACCGGAAGGAACCGCAGCACTTATAGAGAAGAATAGCTGGAACATCCTGCCCGTATTCGATCTTATCAAGCGTCGCAGCGATATCGCGGAAGCAGAAATGTATCGGGTGTTCAACATGGGAATAGGTATGATCCTGATATGCGCCAATCAGTCCGTTGATGAGATAACGGGCATGTTGCCTGATGCCCGGATTGTTGGTAAAGTAATAGAAGCTTCAGCCGAAGATCGGCTAATCATCGAATAAAGGAGTACTGCATGCGCGCCATTGTTAGCGTTTCCGACAAATCTGATTTGATGGAATTTGTCCGGGGCCTCAAAGACCTGAATATCGATATATACAGCACCGGCGGCACAAAAAAGTCCATAAGCGATGCCGGAATAAAAGTCCACAGTAGTTCAGAGCTTACCGGTTTTCCCGAGATACTCGACGGAAGAGTGAAGACACTTCATCCCGCCGTCCATGGAGGCATTCTCGCAAAACGAAGCCTTCCGGAGCACATGGAAGAGCTGGCGAAGAATAAAATCGATGCTATCGATATGGTTGTGGTGAACCTGTACCCGTTTGTACAAACGGTAGCGAAACAGGGGGTAACCCTCGATGAAGCGCTGGAAAATATCGACATCGGCGGTCCCACCATGATACGCGCGGCGGCAAAAAATTTCCCCTCCGTGCTGGTTGTAGTGGACCCGGCAGACTATACAGTGGTGCTGGAGAAACTTAAAAAGGGGACGATAGAACTCGACGAACGAAAGAGGCTGGCGCAGAAAGCGTTCCAGCATGTCGCCATGTACGATACCGCTATTTCTCAATATTTAA
>CAZAIO010000091.1:0-11420 GCA_964485235.1 uncultured Dehalococcoidales bacterium | reverse complement strand
ACCTTGACCTCCCCTGGGAGCGGACGGACAAAGCTGAGATTATCCGGAAAGAGGCGGGATTTCAGTAGATACGAAAGCCTTATTTTATCAAAAAAATATGCTGCTTCTCGATTGAAAAATAAGGAGGTAAAAAACTTGGTTACCGTAAGCAACTGGGTGGAAATCGAAGAAATTAAAATCAGTATGGACAAGGTATGCAAAATCCTTGGATATCAGGGTGATTTTACGCTTACACCGCGTATATCGTCCATAATAGAAGGATATATAGAAAATACCCATGAACTGCTGGAGCCGTCATATTCCTATGTTATCAGGGATGTCGAGCGTGTAAGGCGGTCAAGTGTATTTGTCGGAGGCTCGATACTTTTCGAGAGCGGGGTAATATCCAAACTTCTTGTAAACTGTAAAAAAGTTGCAATATTTGTGGCTACTATAGGCCACAGGCTTGAGGAGATGGTAATCAAGCTATCGATAGATGGACGGGTACTCCAGTCTGCCGTGCTGGACGCGATAGGCTCAGTAGCTACCGACTCACTGGCTGATGTTGTTCAGAGCGAGATCGCGGAAATAGCAAGAGGACAAGGGCTGGTGATCAGCCCGAGGTTCAGTCCCGGTTATTGCGACTGGACCATCAGGCAGCAGAGTGCTGTATTCAGTGCTGTCGATACGAAAGAGGCGGGAGTGAATTTAACGGAAGGCTTTTTAATGGTCCCGCAGAAGTCTATTTCCGGCATTATCGGCATCGGACATGATGCGGAGCTGGTGAAAAAATATAATCCCTGTAAAACCTGCAGGAAACCTGACTGTATCGGAAGGAGGTCAAAAATATAAACATGATTCGAAAAGGCCTGAACGGCGGTAGTTACAAACCGCTTAATGAAGAATCTCTAAATAAAATTCATCAAACTGCGATGCGTGTGATTGAGGAGGTAGGATTTCAGGTCAATTCCGGCACTGCGTTAGATTTGTTCAAGAAAGCCGGTGCGCAAGTAGACAAAGAAAAAAATCTTGTACGTTTGTCGCCCGATAGAGTAATGGAATTGATCGAAATGGCTCCTTCCGAAGTGGTCCTGTGCGGACAGGAAGAAAAAAACGATATTTTTCTGGGCGGGAGCAGGGTGTATGCAGGGACAGGCGGGACCGCTCTCTATATGTATTATCCGGAGACAGGTGAGAAGAAACTTGCCAATATTGACGATCTCAAGCAAATCGCGAAGCTCGTGAACGGGCTCGATAATATACACTTGTTTATGCTGCCCACATATCCCAGCGAGTTACCCGTTGAAAAGGTAGATGTGAACCGCTTTTTCGCCGGTCTGGATAATTCCACGAAGCATATTATGGGCGGCGTGTATACGATCGAAGGCGTAGATAAAGTCATTAAAATGGCGGAGATGGTCGCCGGTTCAGCCGAAAAATTAAAGGAGCGTCCGCTTATCTCCATGGTCGCATGCAGTATCAGCCCGTTGAAACTGGACGGTCATTACGGAGACCTGATAGTACATATTGCTGAGAAGGGTGTCCCTGTAGTATGTCCTGCGGAACCTCTCTGCGGGGCGACATCACCGGTAACGCTTGCCGGAAATCTGGTGATACAGACTGTTGACTCGCTCATGGGAGTGCTGCTGTCACAGATTGTCAATCCGGGCACTCCGGTAGTATTCGGTTCCGTGGCGACCAGTACGGACCTGACAACGCTGAAATATCTCGCAGGCTCGGTTGAGATGGGACTGCTTAATGCAGGCGGCGCCCAGATAGCGCAGTTTTACAAGCTTCCGTTTTATGCCACGGGCGGTATGACCGATTCCAAAGTGCTCGATGCACAGAGCGGTTATGAGACGGCTACTTCGAGCCTGTTGTGCGCGCTGGCCGGAGCGAATTTCATTCATGATAACGCGGGACTGATGGAGTTCGCGATGAGCACATGTCTGGAAAAATATGTGATCGATGACGAGATAATCGGAATGGTTATGAGAGCGGTAGAAGGTATCAGGGTCGATGACGATACACTGGCATTCGACCTTATCAAACAGGTCGGGCCCGGTGGAAACTTCGTTACTTCCAAACACACCAGAAGGTTTATGAGAAGCGAACATTATGAACCGGTATTAAGCGACAGAAATTACAGGAAAGAATGGGAAGAGAACGGGGCAAAAGAAACATGGCGCAGGGCTTCGGACCGTGTACAGGAAATACTGGCAGCTCAGGACTGGAGCATTGCCGGTCCGGTCAGGGAACGGATACTTGCGGAAATCCCCGGGATTGTGAATTGAGATGATTATTGTCGGCGAAAATATAAATGCATCGAACAGGTCGATGGCTGCTGCCATTGCGCAGCGTGATGCAGATTTTTTACAGGATATCGTATTGAGGGAGGTAAAAGCGGGAGCGGACTTCATCGATGTCAACGCCGGAAAAGCCTATGATTCGGACGCTGAGCAGATAACCGCTATAGAATGGCTTGTCGAAACTGTACAGGAGGTTGCCGATAAGCCGATTGCTATTGATAGCGATATACCTGCCGTTATCCGGGCAGCATTGCAGAGCTATAAGGGAGATGTGGTGATGGTCAATTCAATCACCGCGGAGCCCGGAAAGCTGGCATCGGTTGTCCCACTGGTAGCGGAACGAAAGGCAAGGGTTGTCGCGCTCGCTATGGGAGAGGATGGTATACCGGATAACGTGGAACTGCGGCTAGCAGCATGTGAAACGATAATGGACTATCTTGATAAAAACGGTGTTACGCCGGAACAGGTCTTATTCGATCCGCTGGTGCTTCCGATATCCGTTGATTCGGCGCAGGGTTTTGTGACGTTGAAAACCATAGAACAGATAAAATCACGGTTCCCTCGCTCAAAGACGATCATGGGGCTGAGCAATATCTCCTATGGGTTGCCGAATCGCCCTTTGATCAACAGGGCTTTCCTTTCCATGGCTGTGTCGTCAGGTCTTGACGCAGCTATTCTCGATCCGCTGGATGCGAAGATGATGAGTTTTATCAAGGCGGCGAATGTATTAACCAACCAGGACCGTTTTTGTAAAGGATATATCAATGCGAACAGGAAAGGCCTGATAATAGACTAGGAGTATAACAGTGTCACGAGAAGGAATTATAGTTGAACCGTATACAAGGATAAATACAGAACAGATAGAGAGAATACACAATGCCAGTCTCCGTATACTGAAGGAGATCGGGATTCAGTGTTTTAATAAAGAAGCCACGGAACTATTAAGTGAAAAGGGTTCCGAAGTTTCCGTACTGGGTGAAGGAAGTTCGAGAAGGTGGCTGGTAAAAATACCGGAAAAAGTGATCACAGATGCGCTTCAGTACGCTCCCTGTACCGTTAAACTCGGTGCCCGCGACGAAAACAACAGCCTGATACTCGACGGCAAGCAGCCCAGGGTATATTTTGCATCGGGGTCCGAAGCTAATAACTGGCTCGATGTCGATATAGAGGTATTTGTTAATAAAAAGAGTCCTGATATAGAGGCTGCTTTTCCATGTTTTACCGTGCAAAGAGGCACTCTGGACAGACTGGCGACTGCAGCACATCTTTGCGAGCAGCTCGATAACTGGGACAGCTTTTTAAGGACAGTGAATGTACAGGATGACGATGTTAATGACGAGAATAAAGATGTCAACAAGTTCTTTGCGTCATTGAACAATACCACGAAACACGTCATGTCCGGTCTCACCATGCTGAGCCAGCTCGATAATGTAATGAAGATGGCCCGGATTATTGCCGGCGGTGAGAAAGAGCTTGAAGCGAACCCGGTAATATCGTTTATTACCTGTATGGCGAAGAGCCCTTTGCAGTTTGTCGATGATACGACGCAGAAAGCGATGGAGATTGCGAAAAGGAATATGCCTCTTGTCGTATCGAGCTCTCCTCAGGGCGGTTCAACCGCACCGATAACAGAAGAGGGTATGACGGCGCAAATCAATGCGGAGATACTTGCCGGTATAGCCCTTATGCAACTGGCGAATAAAGGCGCACCGGTCCTGTATGGAAGCGTCCCTGTCCGGTCACGGATGGATGACCTTCATGATTCATATGGAGCGCCTGAGTTCAATCAATACAACATCGATTGTGTTCAGATGGCACGTTATTACGGTCTTCCCTGCTATTCTACAGGCGGGGTATCCGATGCAAAGGTGCCCGGTGTTCAGGCTTCGATCGAACGGTTATTTTCTCATATAGTAGTCACGATGGCCGGGCCGCAGTATCTTCACTATGCTTTCGGCCTTCTGGAGAGGACCAATACATTTTGTCCCGTCCAGGCAATACTGGATGATGCCCAGATATACATGGTAAAGAAGTTTTTACAGCAGCCGGTTATCACCGATGACAAGATTTCCGAATGCTTGCAGCAAATAGAAAAGACCATGAGCACGTCACATAAGTTATATACAAGGTACGTACGCACTGCGATAAGGCGCGGGGAAATCGCTCCGCCGTATCCCTATGAAAGTACCGGAATGAAGGATGAAACGATTATCAAAGCCAGCGGGCGCATGGATGAAATGATTTCTATACCTCACAGGCATATTGAAACATCAAAAGTAGACGAGATATTCAGGTCGGTACCCGGTCTGTTAACCAGATTAAAAAAATAAAATAACAAGTACAGGTGAAGGAATTATGTCAGCAGAGCTAATACAACAAATAAAAGAGAATGTGATCCAGGGAAGAATAACGAAAGACGATGAAGGGCTGGAGGAAGGAATGGTCGGTCAACCGGGCGTGACCGAGCTTACTGAAAAGGCGCTTGCCGAAGGGATAAGCGCACAGGAGATAATCACCGGTGCACTCACTTCAGGGATGGACATCGTGGGCCAGAAGTTCGCGGCAAAAGAGTATTACATTCCGGATATGCTTGCTTCAGCGGAAGCTGTCGGGACGGCGATGGAAATTCTGGAGCCTTATCTTATAAAGAGCGGTATCAAGAGCAAAGGAAAGGTGATTGTCGCCACGGTGAAAGGAGACCTTCACGACATCGGCAAGAATATCGTGACCATCCTTTTGAGGGGAGCGGGTTATACGGTAAAAGATCTCGGCAATGATATCGATACCGGAGTCATAGTGGAGGCGGTAAAGAACGAGAAACCGCAAATTTTAGGACTTTCCGCATTGCTCACGAGCACCATGGCAAACATGCGGGATGTAGTTCATTCTCTGGAAGAAAGCGGGATAAGAAAAGACGTGAAAGTCATCGTTGGCGGGGCTCCCGTATCACGTGAATTTGCGCTCAGTATCGGTGCCGACGGCTACGGTGCCGACGGATTCGAAGCGGTCAGAATGGTCGAGTCTTTCAGTGCCGGTGCAAATAGCTAGGGCACGTCATGGCTGAAGTAACCGCATATAATCAGGCACGGCATAGCGGGTTCTATGAGAAACCGGCCGGACTTCTGGGTAAATATGACAACGTACGCCGTTTCTGGGAGGACGAGGAACTGGGGCTTTACCTGAGTCCTTTCCTGCGAAAACTTGCAGCGCGAAAAAAAGACCGCGGGGAAAAGCTGCGTATTCTGGATATCGGGTGTGGCAGCGGTGACGGATATGAATTGATAACTGCGATAAATGATAATACCGCGGGGCTTAAGCAGGACCGTTTGAAGATAATCAGTCCATCGATGATCGACATATATAAAGGCATCGATATTAACGAGACGCTCCTGGAACAGGCGCGTTCAATTTACGGTGACAGAAAAAACATGGTGTTCACCTGCTCCGACTTTAACAGCTATGATTTCTCCGGTGATGTCCCATATGATGTGTACCTGTCGGACTACGGCTCTTTTTCACACAATGATGATGAACAGACAGTGGACATTATAGGTAACATCGCGAAAAGCGGCGCAGAGGGAGCTATTATTGCCATAGACTGGCTGGGGCGTTATTCATATGAGTGGCAAACATTGTGGACACATGATCCGGACCGCAATATGCATATGGACTACGTTATCTCGTATTTTCACAGCCGGGACGATGTTGACCGCTTGAAGTTGCCGTCTTTCCGGATGAGATTTCTGGGACGGGAGGAAATAATGGGGTTCTACCGGAAGGCAAACCGAAAAGCCGGAGGTAAATTAAAACTGAGAAAAATTTTCGACCGTTCTTCATTTGTAGGACGGCATATCGATACCGCACAATATAACCCTCATTGCCAGCCAGTGCGATGTATAGTCAATTCGCTTTTTGAATTGAATACAAGCACCGATCTTGAAAAGCTGTTAATAAACTATGTGCCTGCGGCCGGATTCGATGATGTGAACAGCTATTTCCAGGAACTGGCGGACTGCTGGAACTATCTCGTGAAATATACCGGCGCATTGCTCGCGGAAAACGGGATGCCGGACCTTCCGGCAAAGACGCCTCTTCCTCTTAGAAGGGCGATCGCTGCAATGAAGCATGTGGTAAGAGCTGCCGGTCATATAAAAACAGGCACCCCGCGGACAAGCCTTGTAGAACCGCAACTCGGTTATTGTCTGCGTGACCTGGAAGCAGGATTACAGCGAGGATTAGGGTGTGGACATGGTATCGTCGCTGTTTTTGAGGTTACCGGATAAAACAACTGTAATAATTTCGAGGTTTAAAGCATGTCAGGTATAGTCGGTATTAAGGGGGAAAAAAACGGTGAAATCTTTTCTATGCTCGAAAGGATCAAGCATAGAGGGCCTGACGATAAGTGGTTAAAGGAGATTGGCGATGTGACATTGGGCTGCCTGGAGCTTAATGCCGGCGGAAATTCAAAGCCGAATGCGCACTATTGCTCGGATGGACAGCGCGCAGTTGTGATGGACGGGCGTATCTATAATGCTGAGTCGCAGGACATGACCGACGCTGAAGCCGTACTTAACTGCTACGATAAATACGGAGACAGGTTCGCCGGTATGCTCGACGGCGATTTTGCATGCGCGATTTGCGATAGTGACACCCTGATCCTTTCACGGGATTCAGCGGGCATCAAACCTCTTTATTACGGCCATATTGACGGAAAACTATGTTTTGCCTCAGAGGCGAAAGCCCTTGTCGGGCTTGTTGACGATATACGGGAGTTCCCTCCCGGATATATATATTCGCGGGACCTCGGTTTTCAGAAATATACGAATGAGGCGATACAGACCCCGGAATTCGAAGATATTGACCAGGCGAAAGAAGTGGTCGTGCAATTACTTCGCGAAGCTACCGAAAGGCGCATGAAAGACGGTGCTGTAGGCGGGATATTTTTAAGCGGCGGACTGGACAGCAGTATTATCGCATGTCTTGCCAGAGAAATGAAGCCGGACCTGGAGGCGTTTACGGTATGTATGGAGGGTGCGAACGATCTTCCGCTCGCACGGGAGGTTGCTGAATATCTGGGACTCAAGCACACGGTTTATGTGTTCGGTGACAGGGAAATAGAGGAGATTTTACCTCAAGCAGTTTATTATCTGGAAATGTTCGAGGAAAGCTGTGTACACGGCGCGATTGCCAATTATCTGGCGGCACGGCTGGCAATGCCGTCGACACGGTGCGTGCTCACGGGAGAAGGTGCAGATGAGTTTTTTGCCGGATATGACGGACAGTTCAAGAAGGGGAAAGACCCGGAGGAAGTGGCTTTTATTGTAGACGAATTGATTAACCGTGCTTACAACACTGCATTGCAGCGGCTCGACCGGTTGAATGCCGCCTGTTCAATCGAACCGAGGACACCGTTTCTGGACATCAAAGTGATGGACTTTTGCCGCAAGATCCCGTTGAGCTATAAGATACATGACCCTGATAATGTCGGTAAATGGATATTACGCAGGGCTTTCGAGAACTGTTTGCCGGAACATATCCTGTTTCAGACGAAGAGGTTTTTCGCCCAGGGTTCCGGTGTGGCGCAGGTCATGAAAGGCATCGCGAAAATGCACGTGGACGAAAGCGACCTGGAATCGCATAACTCCGTAGATGCACCCCCTCATCTATCGAGCGCGGAAGAGCTCTATTACTATCGGCTCTATAAGAAAACATTCACCGATCCCGTGTTCGAAGAGCTGGTCTACAGGTGGGTACCGTCCAGGCCTGATTTCTTCCGCCGTTAGTCGGCATCTTTAAATACCTTCGGCTATCATGACAATTCCACTGCGATAATATTATCCACAGCAGACGAATTATCGTATTCGTATATTTTATAACCATTTTACGTGGCTATAAATTTCTAGTACTATAGTGGTTATCCATTGTAAAGAAGGAGTGGATTTCAATGGCTGCGTACGGTATGCTTGAAGTCACCGGCAGGAACGAGGCAAAAACTTATACTCTTACAGAGAGTAGCATCAGTATCGGGCGTAATCCGGACAACCGGATTGTGCTTAACGATGACCTGGTATCGCGTTATCATGCAAAACTGGAGCAGGGCGGCAGCGGGGTCTATATAGTAGACCTTGGGAGCAGTAACGGTACTGTAGTAAACGGCGTTGAGCTCGAGCCCAGGGTACCCTGTCCGGTTAAAGAAGGCGATGTGATCACAATCGCCGGTTTCACGTTAAAGGTCAAACCCCCATCGGCCGTTCAGAAGGACGCGATCTCTCTATCGGAATTGAAGACCGAATACGGGCCCGCCGCGGGTCGGCCGTCCGGTGCCAGGCCTATTCCGAACCTGATGGTTGCCTCATCACAGGGGACAGCCGAGTATCCTCTGAACAAAGACGTAATCTCGATCGGGCGGAACCCCGATAACGATATCGTTATTCCGGAATCGGTTGTTTCCAGGCATCACGCGAAAATAGAGCGAACTGCGGAAGGGTACAGGATCACGGATACCGGGAGTGCGAACGGGCTGACGTTCGGGGCCGGTCTGATATCCGAGAAACTACTCACCAATGGCGATGTGCTCTCGATTTCAGACGTTGTTTCTTTGAAGTTTACCGTACCTGCTGAGGCTCCCGCTGCGCCCGCCGCTGTGCCCGAAGAAGTCGCGGCCGCTCCGGTGACGCTCGATATGAAAGGACGGGCTACTGTTACTATCGGTCGCAGCCACGATAATGATATCGTCCTCAGCCATCCCGCTGTCTCCCGCAAACATGCTAAGGTTACCCGGAAAGACCCAGAAGGTATCTATGTTGTCGAGGATGTAGGCTCGATGGCGGGTACTTTCGTCAATGGGGCGCGCGTTAGCCAGCCGAGGCCTTTAAAGCGCGGCGATACGATCCATATAGGTCCGATAAAGCTCACCTATACCGCCGAGGCATTCGAAAAGGTCGATGAATCGAGCAATTTACGTGTGGATGCGGTCCATATCAACCAGTTCGTGTCCAAGAACGTCAATCTGCTTCAGGATATATCGCTGACAATAATGCCGAATGAATTCGTTGCCATCGTCGGCGGAAGCGGTGCGGGTAAGTCCACCCTGCTGAAAGCGCTTACGGGTTTTGTGCCGGCGAGCAACGGTTCCGTGCTTATCAACGGCGATGATCTCTACAACAATTTCGATGCGCATCGCTCCCAGTTCGGCTTTGTACCGCAGGAAGATATCATTCACAAAGAGCTTACCGTATATGAGGCGCTCAACTATTCGGCGCGTCTCAGGCTTCCGGCGGATACGTCCGAGAGCGACAGGAAGAAGCGTATCGATGAAGTGCTCGCCACGCTGGACCTGACCGAGAGGAAAAACCTCCAGATAAAAAAACTGAGTGGCGGTCAGCTCAAACGTGTGTCAATAGGTGTGGAACTGCTTACGAAGCCCGGCTTCTTCTGTCTGGATGAAGCGACGTCGGGTCTCGACCCGGGAATGGAAAGCCAGATAATGCGTATGCTGCGCGGGCTTTCCGACAAAGGGTGTACGGTAGCGCTGGTTACCCACGCCACGCAGAATGTCATGCTCTGCGACCAGGTTATTTTCCTTGCCAGAGGCGGTTATCTGGCGTTTTTCGGACCGCCCGACCAGGCGTTGACCTATTTCGAAGCGAATGATTTCAACAGCATATATGAGAAGCTGGAGAAGGAGAAGTCCCCCAGGGACTGGGCGGAGCAGTACAGACAGTCTCCGTATTATCAGCAGTACATTGTTGCCAGGGCTCCACGTGAGACGGTGGCGGTAGCTGCAGGACGCAGGAGTGCGGCGAGTCCCGGAGCGGCGATCAAACAGATATCCGATATAAGCCAGTTCTTCATATTATCCCGGCGAAACATTAACGTGCTTGTTAGGGACCGGGTGGGACTGGTATTAATGCTTCTCCTGGCACCGCTCATCAGTCTGGTCTTTTTCCTGATACTCAAGCCCGGGATGCTTGCGCCGGAAGGCGGTGATGCCGCCATGTTTATCAAAGGAATGTTCTATGTCACGCTTACGTGTTTTATGGTCTGTGCGATAGCGATGATGCGCGAGATCGTAAAAGAAGCGGATATATACCGGCGTGAGCGTATGGTGACGCTGAAGATATTCCCCTATGTCATGTCGAAGCTGTGGGTGGCCGGTCTGCTTGCGGTATATCAGGCGATAGTCTTCACCGTTTTTGTTCGTCTTGCGAGCGGTTGGCCAGGTCCGGCTGAGATAGTACCGGTATTCATTACTCTTTTACTCACTATTATCGCGGCAATGACCATGGGACTGTTCGTCTCTTCTGTATCGCCTAACCAGAATTTAACTCCTCTGTTGATCATTTTCGTGCTCGTACTGCAGTTCATTTTCGGCGGTGCGGACCAGTACGGCGGAGTGGCGGAGCTTATCAGCCCTATCGCCTCAACGAAGTGGGCAAGCGAAACGCTTGTTGCGGTAAGCGGCATAGGCAAAGAGTTTACGGAAGACCCGTGCTGGCAGTTGCCTGAAGATGAGCGGGATGCGCTTACTGAAGAAGAGAAAGAGCAAAAATGTCCCACGATGGGTATAAATATATTTGCCAACAGTACTTTTCCCGGCATTCGCGATTTCTATAATTCGGATGTCGATGCACCGGAACCGGTAGAGCCGACAGAGCCGGGCGATCCGCCTCCACAGCCGGAAGCTCCTCCGTCAAAACCGTCCGATCCGCCAACGCATCCGGGCAGTCCGCCGGCCAAGCCCAGCGAAGCGTTGCTGCTTGTCAATCCAATCCTGTACTGGCAGGAAATGCAGGCATGGAACTATCAGATGACACAGTGGCAGGTCCGTATGGAAGACTATGCGGACAAGATGAAGGCGTGGGAAAGTGAAATGGGCGAGTATGGCGTCGAGATGAAGGACTGGGAAACAGAGATGAACAAATACAAAGCTGACCTGGAATATTACCAGGACCTGGTACAGCAATATCAGGATGATATGGAAGTGTGGCAGAAGGAATACCAGAGCTGGAGGGAAAATAGAGCCAAGGCAATAGAAGGCGCCGAAACGATGATAGAGAGCGTGCTGGAGACGCAGGAAGATACCTTTAAGGCCAATGTGCCCAGGAACTGGATGTGGATGTGCGTTATTAT